>DATDMO010000432.1:0-7269 GCA_036518755.1 Candidatus Acidiferrales bacterium
GCTTGACTTGCTTCTGAGCGAATCTGCGCGATATTCGTCCGGAGCCAGCAGCCGCCCTTCCGCCGCGATCCGCGTGAATCCCGACGTCATGGCCGGCGGGCATCCCCACATCGCCACCGGCGCCCATCACCACAAATTCGGCATCGATTGGCCGGAAGCGCGCCGCCTTTATCTCGCGCACAAGAATTCTCGTTGGATTATGTGGACTGGCATCAGCGCGCACCTAGGGTCCCAAATCTTTAGCATGTCTCCCTATCGTCGCGCTCTGACGCGCCTTGCCTCTTATGTGCGCGATCTCGCGGGCCAGGGCATTCGCCTCGCGTACGTCGATATCGGCGGCGGACTCGGCATCCGCTACACAGACGAATTGCCCTTAGCGCCGGAGAAATACGCTAAAGCGCTCTCCAAAATCGTCCGGCCGCTCGGCTGTACCTTGCTGGTTGAGCCGGGACGCACCCTTGTCGGCCCCGCTGGCGTGCTGCTTACGCGAGTTCTTTACGTGAAGCAGAATCGCGGCAAAACTTTCGTGGTCGTGGACGCAGCTATGAACGACCTGATTCGCCCCGCACTTTACGGCGCCGCGCACCCAATCACGCCGGCTATTCGCTCGTCGTCCGCCGCCCAAAAAATTCTGGTGGACGTGGTCGGCCCCGTCTGCGAGTCCGGAGACTTTTTCCTGCGCGACTGGCCGCTCGCCCCGGTTCAGTCCGGCGATCTGCTGGTTATCTGGGCGGCAGGGGCCTATAGCTTCGCGCAATCATCGAATTACAATGCGCGCCGCCGCGCCGCCGAGGTGCTCGTCGAAGGTCGCCGCTTCCGCGTAGCCCGCAAGCGCGAAACCTACGACGATTTGGTCCGCGGCGAAACAATCTGAGCGCCCGATGTGGATACGCGTCAAGCTCGAAAGATCGACAAATCGGCAAGGAATCTAAGAAATGCCCCTCTTTCCCGCCTTCCTGAAACTCGCCGGACGCCGCTGCCTCGTCATCGGAGCGGGGCGCGTGGCCGAGGACAAAATCGAAAGCCTCCTTCGAGCCGACGCCGACATTCGCGTAGTGGCGCCCGCCGGCACGGATCGCGTTCGCGCCTGGGCCCGCGGCGGAAAAATCCGCTGGGACGCCCGCAAATTCCGCTCCTCTGATTTGAAGGGCATTTTCCTCGCCGTGGCAGCCACTTCTTCGTCTTCCCTTCACGCCCGCATCTTCCGCGACGCGCGCCGCCGCGGCGTTTTGTGCAACGTGGTCGACGACCCCGCCCACTGCGATTTCTACTACGGCGCGGTGGTCCGCCGCGGCGCGCTCCAAATCGCCATCTCCACCGGCGGCCATAGCCCCGCCCTCGCCCAGCGCCTCCGAAAACAGTTTGAAAAGGAATTTTCCGCTGAGTACAAGCGCTGGGTCGAAGAGCTTGGCACCG
Source organism: Candidatus Acidiferrales bacterium (assembly GCA_036518755.1). GTDB lineage: Bacteria > Acidobacteriota > Terriglobia > Acidiferrales > UBA7541 > Palsa-295. The sequence goes on from DATDMO010000432.1 coordinate 1,417, forward strand.
CGCGGCGAAAATTATTCAAGAAAAAGCTGATTTCGGGGGGGCGGCGGCGGGCGTTGCTACACCGCCTGGCGAGCCAAAATTCGTTTGAAGAATTCCTGCGGCGGCAAAAGCGCAAGCGAAAATGAACGCTTCGAATGTTAATTGCCCGTAAACGCGGGACGCGAACACGAAACGAATCAATCAGTTACGGAGATTCGGAAGACAAATCATTCCAATCGATAATTCGAGGAACTCACGCGCCGAATGGTCTGGTAGAGTGCGTGCATTCGCCGATGCGGCTGGGCCGCGGTTCCCCCCCACCCAAACCTTCCGGGGCCCAGCCGGTCGCCGAAATCAGCCGAAAAGCAGGCTTCGCGGGCGCTTTTCGATGCCTCAAATGTTTCGAACTCGCCAAATATTTGTTTCGAACTAGGCGTTTTTTGTGGGGAAAAACGGGCGTTATTCCCAATGGCCTGCGTTCAGGTAGACTTCACGCAACGGGGGATGGCGATGCCGACCACATCCGACGATTCGGAAAAAATAGATACGCGGTGCTGCATCGCGGGTGGAGGGCCTGCCGGCATGATGCTTGGTTTTTTGCTGGCGCGGGCGGGAATCGAGGTGGTTGTACTCGAGAAGCACGCCGACTTCTTGCGCGATTTTCGCGGCGATACGGTGCACCCTTCGACATTGGAGGTTCTGTACGAATTGGGGCTGCTCGAAGGATTTCTCAAGCGGAAGCACCAAGAAATCCGCCAACTATCGGGATACATCGGACCCTACCAGGTCCCGATAGCCGATCTCTCGCACCTCCCGACGCATTGCAAATTTGTGGCGCTAATGCCGCAGTGGGATTTTTTGAATTTCATGGCCGAATCCGCAGAGCGCTATCCCGGCTTTCATCTCATGATGGAATCCGAGGCTTTCGACCTGATTGAAGAGGGCGGGAAAATCCGAGGGGTTCGAGCGAAGACGCAGCGCGGCGAGATCGAAATTCGCGCCGACCTCACAATCGCCGCGGACGGACGCCATTCTCTGATGCGCGAGCGCGCGGGCCTCGAGGTGATGCAGCTCGGCGCACCGATCGACGTGCTGTGGATGCGACTTTCGCGCAAGACCGGCGACCCGGGCCAAGTGCTGGGCAGAATCGACGGCGGAAAATTCCTTGTGATGCTGGACCGCGACGAATATTGGCAATGCGCGTACCTGATTCCCAAGGGCGGGCTGGATGCCTTGCGCGAGAAAGGTCTCGCGAGCTTTCGCGACAACATCGTGGGTATCGCGCCGTTCCTAGCCGATCGAGTGAACGAACTCAAGGATTGGGACGACATCAAACTATTGTCCGTGGCAGTGGACCGGCTGCGCCGATGGTATCGTCCGGGATTGCTGTGCATCGGCGATGCAGCTCACGCGATGTCTCCCATTGGGGGTGTGGGGATCAATCTGGCCATACAAGACGCGGTGGCCACCGCCAATATTCTTGCCGAGCCGCTTTCACGCAACTCCGTTTCAGAGCGTCATCTCGAAAATATTCAGCGGCGCCGCATGTTTCCGACGCGCGCCACACAGGGTCTTCAAATCTTGCTTCAGGATCGAGTGATCACGCCCACGCTAAAAAGCACGACTAGGGTTGAGTCGCTGCCGTTGCCGCTCAGATTGTTTCGCCGAATGCCGGTATTGCGGCGCATACCGGCACGCATCATCGGAATAGGATTTCGGCCGGAGCACGTGAGGTCGGCGTCGGCGAGGTAGCGTGAACGTGGTTTCGAGAAAGGGTATGAGCCATTGTGCCGCCCTTCGGGGCCTGAAGGCCTTCCGGGGGCTGCGATCGTACCGTCCCTGACGGGACTACCTGCAGCAGCGTTGCGGAAAGAAATTCCGGCCAAAGGCCCGCAAGGATCACGGAAGTGAATTTTGCCGGCAGGAACCCAGCTATACGTGAGACACGGAAAACGGAGGTGGGTCTATGAAACGTACGGATATCTTTATCCTTACAAGCCTTTTTCTCGTCGTCATGGGAAGCAGCGCCGGAATGAAGGGCAATGTGCCTGCTGGGCCAGGCTCACCCGAATCGCGACATTTTGTTCTAGTCGTTCATGGAGGTGCGGGCGATTACAGTCAAATGCCGCAGGGGCAGATCGCGACCCGCCGCACCGCAATGACCAAAGCCATGGGCGTTGGTTACAACATACTGACGCACGGGGGCACCAGCCTGGATGCCGTCGAAAAGACGATCCGCGTACTGGAGGACTCCGGGGCCTTCGATGCGGGCCGAGGCGCCTACTACACCCGGGACGGAATACCCGAGCTTGATTCTGCGATCATGGACGGCCGCACACTCAGCGCCGGGGCGGTAGCTTCTGTAAAGCACATTGCGAACCCGATCAGCCTCGCGCGACTGGTGATGGAGAAGACACCTCATGTCCTGCTCGTCGGTGATGGCGCCGAGCAATTCGCGAAATCCCAGGGAATCGATTTGGTATCTCCTTACTATTTCTACAATGAGCGCGAATGGAAACGCTTCCAGAATCTAAAGACCGGCGAAGCAAAAGAGAAGTCGGCGCGAGTCGCTCAAAACGACGTGTATGGAACCGTTGGGGCGGTGGCGCTCGATCAAGCAGGAAACTTGGCGGCAGGGACCTCCACGGGGGGCACGACGTTGAAGATGCCCGGACGCGTAGGTGACTCGCCCCTCATCGGAGCCGGTACCTACGCCAACAACGAAAGCTGCGCGATTTCCGCGACCGGGATCGGCGAGTTTTTCATACGCAACGTGGTCGCCGCCGATATTTGCGCGCGGGTACGGTATCTTCACGTGTCGGTAGAGGAGGCGGCGACTGATGTGGTGATGAAAGAACTCGTTGCACAGCACGGAGAAGGCGGCATCATTGGCCTTGATCGCCAGGGTCACATCGCCATGATTTTCAATAGCAACGGGATGATGCGTGGCGTGGTCGGCACAGACGGAAGGATAACGATCAAAGTCTCGAAGGAGTGACGCTTATTTCTTGTAGACGATCCCGCCCTTCATCACGAACGAAACGTTCCGCAGGGTGCTGATGTCCTGCAGCGGGTCGCCCTCGACTGCGATGACGTCAGCCAGATAGCCCGGCTCCAACGCGCCGATCTGTCCCTCCCAAGCGAGCAGCTTCGCGCCGTTCAAGAGATCGGCCTGGAGAGTGGCCAGGGGAGTCATGCCGTACTTCACCATGAGTTCGAGCTCCCGCGCCTGCGTTCCATGCGGAAATGGACCGACATCCGAGCCCACCACCATCGGCACACCCGCCGCAATTTGCTTGCGAAAATTCTGCACCTTTAAGTCGAGCATTTGATGCTCGCGCGCGGCCTCCGCGGGCGCGGATTGGTGGTCGGCAAAATATTCGAAGATGGTAAACGTCGGCACGGCAAATATCTGCTTTTCGCGCATCAGGCGCATCGTCTCGTCGCCGAGCTTATTGGCATGATCGATGGATGCAACACCCGCTTGCGCGGCAAAAAGCGTTCCGGGTTCGCCTGTGGCGTGCACCGCCACTCGACGGCCCATGCGCGCCGCTTCCTGAACCGCCGCGGCCAGTTCCGCTTCCGTGTACTGATAAATCGTGGCGAGCTTTCCATCCTTCAGCGTATCCGGCCCGGTTTCATAAATCTTGGTGAAGTCCGCGCCTTCCTTCACTTGTTCGCGCATCACCGCGACCAGCTCGGCGGCATTGTTCGCGTAATCGGCGTTGGGCAGGACATGCTGCGCGGGGTTATAGCCAATCGCATCTTCGTGGCCGCCGAGAATGTTGATCGCGTTGCCGCTGATGCGCAGCCGTGGCCCGGGAATGCGGCCATCATTGATCGCGTCGCGGACCGCGGTATCGGCCGACCCGGCGCCTTCGGTCCCCATGTCGCGCTCGGCGGTGAAACCCGCCATCAGGTCGTCGCGCGCCGCGAGCGTCGCCATAATCGTTCGCTGCGGCACGGACTCCTGCACCGTTTGCAGATCCTCGGCCCCGGGATGCAGAAAAAGGTGCACGTGCGCGTCGATCAATCCCGGCAGCAACGTGCGATCGCCGAGGTCTAGGATTTCAGCGCCTTGCGGGTGCTTCACCGTCGGGCCGGTTTCGACGATCCGGTCGCCTTCGACGAGAACTTCGCCCGGTGTCACCATGCGTCCGTTGCGGATATCGAGCAGGCGCGCCGCGTGCAGCACCACAGCGTGCGCCGGCGCAGGCTGGGATTGCCCAGCCGCAGGCATTACTGAAAACAGAATTGCGAAAAACGTCGCGGAAAGTGGCGTTTTCATGAGTTCACAGTGATCGTAGCAGCTCGGAGATGCAGAAACCGCCGGCCTCCTACTGCTTATCGAAAACCCTCACGCTGCTGTCGGGTTTCCCGCTGACATCTGTTCCCTTGGTTGTAATCGTGGTGGTTTTTCCACCGTTGGAGACCACGACGCGGGCCGTCAGCACAACTTTGCCAGCTCTTTTTGCCGTCACTTCATAAGTGTTCGTGTTAATGCGCTTAAGCGCTAGGGTGTCGGCACCGTTTGGCGTTCCCGTTCCGGTCAGTGGATAATCCTTGCCATCGTACTTGGCGGTGTAGCCGTATGCGATGTGGCTGCCATCGGCGGCGGTACCGTCATAGCTCCCCTTGACGCTATCGCCTTGCGCCACTACAACGCGCGTTTCTTCCTTGGGTCCCGGATTGGGACTAGCCTTCGATTTTTCTGGATCCATTTTCCAAGTTCCCACGAAAGGATTCCCTTGGGCCTGTGGCAGTGGCGTCGCGGCCAGGCAGAAAACGATAACGGCCAGAGTTGCCATGAATCGCGTCATTGGTGTCTCTCCCTGTCAAGTCCTGCTGGGTGTGGCCCTGGGCCGGCTGGTTTTCAGGCAGGACACTACGGTGGCGCTGCGATGGAGTCAATCGAAATTTCGGGTATAGCCGAAGCCGCCAAGGATTGAACGAAACCCGAGGGCGTCGGTAGGAGGGGAAGCTCCGAAAACAGATCCTCTGTTTCGACGGATCGGGTCTCATTTAGATCGAAGAGAGGTTCTTCAACTGCGTATCCCGGCGATTCGCGCAAAACCAAAAGCGCGGGACACTCCGCTCAGAATGACGAAGATGTGGGATGGGCATGTTGCAGCACGTCCGGCAAGCCCGGACAGCAGACAGCGGGAGCAAGCTCCCGCGCTCCACACGATTCGCCCCGTTAGCTTTGCGTGTGTGTTGTTGCAGGTGGACCGCCGGTTGCGGCGCGTTGTGCTATAAATCTTGAATACCATGAACATTCGCAAAGGCTCGCTCCATCTGTTTCGCTTTTCGGGGATTGACGTGTTTTTGCACTGGTCGTGGTTTGTGGTGGCGGCGTATGAGATTCAAAGCGGAACTTCAAGGTATTCGTCGGTTTCATGGAACATCCTCGAGTATCTTGCGCTGTTCCTGATCGTGATGCTGCATGAGTTTGGCCACGCCTTGGCGTGCCGGCAAGTCGGCGGAACGTCGAATCAAATCGTTCTGTGGCCTCTTGGAGGCGTGGCGTATGTGAATCCTCCACAACGGCCGGGGGCCACGCTGTGGAGTCTGGCTGCCGGGCCGCTGGTAAATGTGGGGCTGCTGCCGATATTGTATGCGCTCGATCTGGCGAGCCGGTCCGGAGGCTGGGCGGAAACTATGCCCAACGCCTATGCCTTTGTGCAGGCCGTCTACGAAATCAACAAGTGGCTGCTGATTTTCAATACGCTGCCGATTTATCCACTGGATGGCGGCCAGATTCTGCGGTCGCTGCTTTGGTATGGCATCGGGCGCGCGCGAAGCTTGATGGCGGCCACGATCATTGGTTTCGTCGGCGTGGCGGGGCTGATCGCCCTGGCGGTATGGGCGCGATCG
>DATDMO010000433.1:0-7459 GCA_036518755.1 Candidatus Acidiferrales bacterium
GAACCAGTGTGACGCGCCGTCACACAGAAAGTAGGCATGGCGACCGCGGCAACAGCGAGGCAAAGGGTGGGAGAGAAATTGGAGAGCCCAAGACACGGGGGAGAGCCGGGGCTCTCCGGTTCCTTGGGGGGAACCAGCGGCGCGGGGGAAGGTAGACCGCGCCACCACTCAGTACGTAAGGGCGTTTAAGCGATAGTCAACTTCCGGGTGAGGCGAGGGGCAAGCTCGGGGCGGAACGCCTGGGCGCGTTCCAGGTCCTTTGCTAGGCGCGTCCATTCGTCGGCGAGCCGCCGAAATTCCTTGGCGAGAGCGGCGGGCGAATTTGCCATCATCAAGCGACAATGGTTAGCGTGTTCTCGACACTCTTTCGGGCTGGCTCGCATGAAGGGTCGCGGGGGGCGGTTAGATAACGGGAAAAGATAGAGCCCGATAATGACCACAAGCGGTACGCCCATCAGCCAGAGGATTATGCCGCGCATAGTTTCTCTCCTAAGTCGCTAACCGTGAGGGAGGAGAAGCCCCGGAACTCTGGTGCCGGAACTTCTCTGGTCAGCGCTTGCGGGGATTGGGGCCGGGTCGCGCCGACTATCGGCCTCAACACTCCATCGACGACGAAGTTCCTGAATCGAGGGGCGCACTCGACGCGGGCCGACTTGGATGAGGTGATAATTGAAAAAGCCCCGGTGGTGTCAGGCCGAGGCTTCTTCGGGTCCGAAAAATCGGACGTCGGGGAGAGCGGGTGAACGCAAACGCCCGATGCGCAATGAACACGCGTATTGCTCCGTGGTACCGCACGACCGTCTCAACCGACAGGGAACCGACAAGCGGGTGGACGGGTAAATGCAAAGCAGCTTCACGCCGACACCAGGGGGCGCTGGAACTGGCTCGCCAGCCTACCCGTTCTTTTGGTGGCATATCTGCACTCCAACCCAATTAGAAGAGCAATCCATGACCAATCAATCGTTCAGACAAGCAGCCAATTCGCCCGCTGGTCGGCATGCCGCCGAAGCCGCCAAGGAGACGCGCGAGAGTGTCAAGTCAGCCGCCCAGTCAGTTACGGAAGACGTGGGCGATTTCGCTTCCGATGCCACTCGTAGGATGGGCAAACAATACGGCCGGGTGCGGGATGCAGCGGTTGATGCTTACGACGATATGTATGATCGAGCCGCCGCAAATCCCTACGTCACGCTCGGTCTTGCGGTCCTTATCGGCTTTTTTTGGGGGGCGCTTCTCGTAGGCCGCCGGTAAAAGCGCCTTACTGCCCCGAGCGACGGATGCTGGCGGCGAAGCTATAACTACAGTCATCTTCTACTTCAGAACCCGGCCTTATGTTGTGCTCCAGTTTGTATGCTCGAAATCAAAATCCTCATTAAACCCTTATATATCAATGTAATGTGGCGGAGAGGGTGGGATTCGAACCCACGGTACGGTTACCCGTACAACGGTTTTCGAGTTCTAAGATTCGCGTGTTCGCCTGTCCCGTTCAGTAGCTAACCGTGCCGTCCCGTTGGCTATTTTTCTCCTGACCGTCTCCCCTTGTGATGTCCTGTGCCTTCCCATGTTGCGCAGTTGGTTTGCAATTTGGTTTGCAAACTCTCTACGAGCCAATGTCCGCTTTCGAGGATAAAGCGGACATTACGGATCGACGATTGCATGTCCGCTTCTGACCTTACGCAGACATCGACGTGATTCAAACCGGCGGCCTGATTATCGCTTACGAGCGATAAATCGTCCTTGCGCGATTTTCCCAGCGTGCGCCAGTTGCCGCAGGAACTGCATCTCGGCACCAATCGTGCCGAGCGCGTCCGCATTGAAATTGAGGATGCGCAGCGCGTCGTACGTCAGTTGCTTATCGACCATTTCGAGGTAGAGATCGACATAGGGGGCAAAGCGCCCGGTATCCTCTGCGGTCATGACCGTGCAACCCGCGTCCTCGAGAAGACCACGATACCCTTCCACGTCTTGCACGTTCGGGAAGCTCATGAAACGGAGAAACCGAACAGACTCCTCTGCGGTCATCGGTACGGTTCCGCTGATCCAGTCGGTGAAGGCGATAGTGCCGCCGGGCTTCACGACGCGCACCGCTTCCGAAATCAGTCGAGCCTTGTCGAAGACGTAGCACCAAGCGTCCTCGCCCCAGGCGAAGTCTGCGGCGCCGTCCGGTAGTCCGGTGGCACACGCGTCTCCATGAATGAAGCGGACCTGCTCGCTCACTCCCTCCGCCCCACATCGCTCTTTGCCGCGTTCTATGACTGCCGCGGTTGTGTCCACGCCGGTCATCGCAGCGACACCGCGAAATCGAACGAGAAAGCGCATGCCGGCGCCGTTACAGCAGCACAAGTCCACACCCTGCTGCCCGGCCCCGATTTGTGCGCGCTCGGCCAAATCCGCGGAGGCCTTGAAGCCCCCGATGTGGATCTGCTGACCCATCAGCAGTTCCCACAGCTCGCCCTCGGCTCCTGAATAGACGGCGCGCACGGTTTCGAGCGTAGTGTCAGCTCCAATGCTCATGTTCGACCCCTCAAATTCTGGCGCTCTTTCCGAACCGGCCATTAGGCTAACATTGCGATGCGACCAGATTGTCGTATAGCCGAGCATGGACCTGCAATAAAATCGACGTTGTTGAAGTTTGCAGGGAGGCAACAATGAAGCAGTCGCTTCGCTTGCTACTCACCTCGACTGCCCTGGCAGTGGTATGCGCCGCGCCGTCCGCGGCCCAAGAGACAACGGGTGTCCCAGGTTCGCCCGAGGCCACCACGACGATCATCGGAAAACAACTTCCGCCACCCGATCCGAAATTCGGTGGGGTGATCGAGGAAAAAGCCTCGGAGTCGAAGCCCTGGTGGCCGTCGCGCATCGTGCCGCCGAAGGGCGCCCCCAACGTGCTGCTCATTATGACGGATGACCAGGGCTTCGGTGCACCAAGCACCTTTGGCGGCGTCATACCCACTCCTACCATGGACCGCATCGCCAACGCCGGACTGCGCTACACGAACTTCCACTCGACATCACTATGCTCACCGACCCGAGCGGCGATTATCACGGGCCGCAACCATCACTCGGTTGGCTTCGGGGTCGTCGGCGAAATATCGACGGGGTTTCCAGGTTACGACTCGATCATCCCGCTTGAGAAGGGCACCATCGGCACAATTCTGAAAGGGAACGGCTACGCGACCGCGTGGTTCGGGAAGGACCACAACACGCCCTCCTTCCAGTCGAGCCAAGCCGGCCCATTCGATCAATGGCCGAATGGGATGGGCTTCGATTATTTCTACGGCTTTGTTGGCGGTGACGCGAGCCAGTGGCAACCGAACCTGTTCCGCAACACGACAGCTATTTATCCCTTCCAAGACAACCCCGGGTGGAACTTGGAGACGGCGATGGCCGATGAGGCCATCCAGTACATCAAGCAGCTCAAGGAGATCGCTCCCGGGAAGCCTTGGTTCGTCTATTACGTGCCGGGCGCCACCCATGCGCCGCACCATCCGACCGAGGAGTGGACAAAGAAGATCAGCGACATGCATCTCTTCGACGACGGCTGGAACAAGCTGCGCGAGACCATCTTCGCAAACCAGAAGCGGCTAGGCATCATGCCCGAGAACGCCCAGCTCACGCCTTGGCCGGAGGGATTGCCTGAGTGGGATTCCCTTAGCTGGGACGAGAAGAAACTCTTTATCAAGCAAGCGGACGTCTATGGCGCCTACCTTGCGTACGCCGACAATGAGATCGGACGGGTCATCCGGTCAGTCGAAGACCTCGGCGAGTTCGACAACACCTTGATCATCTACATCGGTGGCGACAATGGCGCGAGTGCCGAAGGCATGCTCAATGGCACGCCGAATGAGTTCACCACCTTCAATGGTATTTCGGTGCCGGTCAAAGACCAGTTCCTCTGGTATCCGTTCTGGGGATCGGAACGGACGTTCCCCCATTTCGCAGCAGGCTGGGCCTGGGCGATGGACACGCCGTTCAAGTGGGTGAAGCAGGTGCCGTCACACTTCGGCGGAACGGCTCAGGGCATGGTCATGTCCTGGCCCGGCCACATTAAGGACCTAGGTGGCATCCGCCGCCAGTTCCACCACGTCATCGACATTGTGCCGACCATCCTCGAAGCGACCGGCATCCCAGCGCCAGACATCATTGACGGCATCAAGCAGCGCCCGATCGAGGGCGTGAGCCTGGTGTATACTTGGGACAAGGCGAACGCTGACGCGCCGACCCGACACGCGACGCAATATTTCGAGATGCTCGGCAATCGCGCCATCTATCACGAGGGCTGGGTGGCGGCGACGACCCCGGTGACACTGCCGTGGGAGTTGAGCACCACCACGCCGCCGGATGTCATCACCGGGTACAACGGGGAACTCTACAACGTCCAGGAGGACCCGACCGAGTTCAACGACCTCGCTGCCAAGATGCCGGATAAGCTAAAGGACCTACAGGACCTCTTCTATTCCGAGGCGAATAAGTACGACGTGCTGCCGCTCGACAATTCGACACTGGCTCGCTGGAACACGCCGCGCCCGAGCCTTACGGCGGGACAAACTGAGTTCACGTATTCGGGCGAGTTGGCCGGTACCCCGCCGAGCGCCGCGCCGAGCATTCTGAACAAGGGCTACACCATAACAGCCGAGGTCGAGATACCTGAGGGCGGCGCAGAAGGCATGATCGTCACCGAGGGCGGTCGCTTTGGCGGTTACGGCCTGTTCCTAAGCAAGGGCGACTTCGGCGTCGGCCGGGGCAAGGTCGTGTTCCTCTACAACCTACTCGATCTCAAGCGCACGATGTGGGAGGGCCCCGAGCTCGAAGCCGGCAAGCACACCATTGTCTTCGACTTCAAGCCCGACGGGCCGGGTCTGGGCAAGGGGGGCACCGGCGTATTGTGGGTGGACGGTCAGGAAGTGGCCAAAAACACGCTGGACCACACCACCCCGGTCACGTTCCCGGAAGACGAAACCTTCGATGTTGGCTTGGACACTCGCACAGGGGTCGCGATGATGGAGTATCGCTACGATGTTCCGTTCAAGTTTACCGGCAAGATCGACAAGCTGACCTTCGACCTTGAGCCGGAACAGGAAACGAGCGCGAAACCATAGAGGCTTACTGCGAAGAAACCGACGGGCGAAGAGACACGGGTCGAGGGGGATGAAGACTGCGCAGATGTTTGCCGCCATTGGCGAGGCCGCGACTGGCTTGGCGCTACTGATCGTGCCTTCGCTCGTCGTTCATTTGTTGCTCGGCCAAGACCTCGCCGGCGTCGCCGTCCCTGTGGCGCGCGTCGCTGGCATCGCCCTGGTTGGGCTGGGCATCTCCCTCTGGCCCGGCCCACCGCTACTTGGCATGTTGATATACAGCGCAGCCGTCACTCTTTATCTCGCCTATCTCGGCTTCAATGGTGTGAGCGGTTTAATGCTATGGCCCGCTGTTGCGCTGCACGCGATCCTATCCGTTATCCTTGGGCGTGACTGCCCAGTCGGCGACCGAAGGTGAAGACGAGCGACCGCGCGGAACCAAAAAAATCAATGTCTGTGCGCTTAGCAGACGTTGATGCCAGCTCTGAGCGTGTCCGCTTGTGGGCGGTGAAGCGGACATGGGTCGTCGGGCTTTAGTACGAGCGCAGCACTAATCGCGCGGTTGATCCATTGCCTTGCCAACTCGTGGATCAAATCAAACGATTGTTGCCCGAACTCGTGACGATTTCTGTCCATGGTCCTGGCGCAACGTCAGCCGCGTCTGCAAAGCGCCAAGCAGTAACTTCATTGTTGCCCATCCCGAGGTAATGCCAAACGGCAGGAGAAACGTCTAAACCGGCCTGGAAGCCAAAGGTGTTGCGAGGGATGGGGGCAGTCCCGAACACATAGTCAAAATCATCAACCTCGGAAGGCCCAACGTCCTGCCACTGCGCGTAGCACGTCCGGCCACCAAGCTTGATCTCGACCCAGTGATTCTTGAGGAGGGGGGCAAGATCGTGACGGTACCAGGGAATATCTTGTGCGTCGCTCCGAAGATCGTGACCGCGCGTCAATTCAAATTCGCCGTAGGGCAATGCCACGTAAAAGGGATTTTCCTTGGGCCTGAAATCTGCGGGCCAAAATCCATTCCTGTTGTGTGGATCGTCGACACCCCCGTAGTGCAACTGCCAATCCTTATCCCAGTAACTCACATCGTTCGGGATGAAGGCATTGTCGACATCCGAAGGTTCGCCGACCCAGAAGAGGGTTGTCATCGTTGATTTGAATGTGTCCTTTCTCAATAGGACGGTTTCCGCGATAAGAGCGGCGCCTACAAGACAGCCACTTGCAGTCACAAGTTGGCGGCGGGTCAGTTGCATGGCTTGCGAAGTCCCTTCTGGCGACAGCAATCATTTATCCTCTCATTTAGGGAGATATTTTGACAGGGAACCGCAGCGCTCACCCAGGTCAGCGCGACGTAGCGGGGTCACATCGCTCCGTCCTGATGTCTGCTTATGGCGCAAAGCGGACATTGTGGGCGCGCAACCTGGCCATAGTGCGCGAACCTCATTCGAGGCTAGTTCCCATTGCCGAAGATGCCCCCGAAGAGACCCCCTTGCCCAAATAAGCCAGGGCGCTTGCGCGTCTGGACCGGATCCGGTTCGGTGGCTGCTTCGGAGTCGGCAGTGACTTGACTGTCCTTACTGTCCTTCTTGGTCGCTTTTGGCTTTGGATCGGCCGAGGGATTTGAAGACTTTCCACTGACCGCGACAGGCTTCGGCCGAAACGGCGCCGAGACGGCCGGCACGCGTGGCGGCGGCGCGAGCGCGGCTTCATCGATCCATCCGCTAGCACCGCTCTTCAAGTCCTGGATTTGGGCAAAGCCTCCATCTCGGCCGATCAAGCGGAACGGCCGACCAGCCGGAAAGCCATACGTGGTAGGTGCAGAGGAGGACGGACTTGCCAGCATCGCGATAGGCTGCCTGGAAACCAGGATCATGCCCGAGCCCGGGGGCTCGGGCTGCTCAGCGTGCTCAACCGCCTCGTCAGTCTGTTCGGCCTGTTTGACTACCTCGCCGGTCTGTTCCGCCTGTTCGTTCGGCGCGGTTTCAGGTTCCTGCGCGGGTGGTGGAGTCTTGGGAACGGATTCGGTCGTTTCCACGGTAGGCGTCGCGACGGCGGTGGACTGCGGGGGCGCCGCAACCGTAACCGGCGCTTTTTGCTCCACTTCCGGCTGGCCAAAGTATTGACCCGAGCGGAGGAGAATGCCCACGACAAGGCACAGGCCGGCTACGACAAAAAACGTGACCCGTTTCGAAGAGAATGCGCTCCGCTTCGGCAGGGCCTTCCGCGCTACTTCTAGATCCATGCCCGGATCATGGCACAGCGGGGCTTTTCGATCCACGGAGGCATTTTCCACCGGCGGCCGACAAGATCGGCCTCGTGAATTTGTGAAGGCACCGGTGGCGCCTAAACGACCGGCTCCTCCTCAGGCACGGGCTTCTTTG
>DATDMO010000434.1:0-2139 GCA_036518755.1 Candidatus Acidiferrales bacterium
CTTTCATGCGCTCTTTCAGCGTAAGGGGATTCAGGGAAGGCGCGAGAGGCGGCTTCATCGCGCGCCTCCCGGCAGAGCCGTACACGGTTCTTCGCTTTGTGCGCTGCCGTTCTTCTCCGCCTGCGTTTCGCGCTCGCGTACGAATTCTTCCATCGAGCGCCGCTCCGCTTCGCGGTACATGGCGTTGCGCTGCACCAGCACATCAAAATTCACGCGATGCGCTTCAAACTCCGGCCCATCCACACACGCAAACTGGCTTTTTCCGTCCACGAGCACGCGGCAGCCGCCGCACATACCTGTGCCATCGATCATGATGGGATTAAGGCTAACGATCGTTCGAATCCCGGCTGGTCGGGTCAACTCTGCAACGGCTCGCATCATCACTACCGGCCCCACAGCAAGTACCAAGTCAATTTGCGTGCCTCGCTTGATGAGCTCGCCCAGCCAATCCGTGACGAAACCTTTCAGCCCGTAGCTTCCGTCATCCGTGGTCACAATCAGGGTGTCGCTGACCGCGCGCATTTCGCTTTCCAGGATCACCAGTTCCTTCTTCCGCGCACCAATGATAGAAATCACGTCGTTGCCCGCGCGTTTCAGCGCCGACGCGGTGGGATAGGCCATGGCCGTCCCCACGCCTCCGCCGATCACTGCCACAGTTCCGAACTTGTTGATTTCCGAAGGTTTACCCAGGGGGCCGACCACGTCCGCCAGCGAGTCGCCCGCGCGCAAAGAGTGCATCAAGTACGTGGTCTTGCCCACCGCCTGCACAACAATACTGATCGTCCCCGCGGAGGGATCCGAACTTTCAATTGTCAGCGGGATGCGCTCGCCCTGCACGTGAGTTCGAATAATGACGAATTGACCCGGCTGCCGTTTGCGGGCAATCCGCGGGGCCTCAATCACGAAGCGCTTGATACCTGGGGCAAGGAGTTGGGCCTGCTGGATTCTGAACACACGCGCTCCGCGATTATCTCACTCGTAATTCTGAGGGCTCGCCCGACCTCCTGGCCGTGATATTGGTCACACCTCGAAGTGACGTAAGCACTGCCCTCCTTGGGTCGTGTTGCGTAGGAGGCAATCCGTAACATAGACTATTTTTCGGGTAGAATCGTCGCGCCCTGCCAAACCGGCCGTGAATTCCTGCCTTTAAGAGGCCTGTTGGCATGGCCGAATCCATTTCGCTCCAGGACCTCGCTTTGCGAGGGGCTTCACTGTGGGCGCTATTTGTGTCGCAAAGGCGCCAAGCGCCAAAGGCTGCAGCAAAGGGTCTGTAAACTGGAGAGCAAGTGGCAACTCCACTGGAAAGTTGGGTTGAAGAAGCGGCAAAGCTGACGAAGCCAGACCGCGTAGCGTATTGCGACGGATCCGAAGCGGAATACCGGCGCATGGTCGACTTAATGCTCCGCGCCGGAGACACCTTCCAGCTCAATGAAAAAACCTATCCAAATTGCCATTTGCATCGGAGCTCGGTAAACGACGTCGCGCGCACCGAGCACCTGACATTCATCTGTTCGCGCGATAAGGACGACGCTGGGCCAACCAACAACTGGATGGACCCGGATGCCGCGAAACACAAGGTGGGTGCGCTCTTCGATGGCGCCATGCGCGGGCGCACCATGTATGTTGTCCCATACATCATGGGCCCGGTGAAGTCGCCTATCAGCAAAGTTGGCGTGGAGGTAACCGACAGCCCGTACGTCGTGGCGAGCATGCGCATCATGTCGCGCATGGGCCAGGTGGCAATGGACCGCTTGGGCCCTTCGAACGATTTTGTTCCCGGCTTGCACTCGCTTGGCGATCTCGATCCCATGCGCCGCTACATCGTTCATTTTCCCGAAGAAAAACTGATTTGGAGTGTCGGCTCAGGTTACGGCGGAAACGCACTGCTCGGGAAAAAGTGTTTTGCTTTGCGCATTGCCAGCGTGATGGCGAGCGAACAGGGCTGGATGGCGGAGCACATGCTCATCCTCGGGCTCGAATCGCCCGGCGGAAAAGTCACCTACATGGGCGCGGCGTTTCCCAGCGCTTGCGGCAAAACCAATCTGGCCATGATGGTCTCGGCCCTCGAAAGCCAGGGGTACCGCGTCTGGACCGTCGGCGACGACATCGCCTGGATGAAAATCGCTGACGACGGCTATC
>DATDMO010000435.1:0-13088 GCA_036518755.1 Candidatus Acidiferrales bacterium
TTCGACTTCGCGTTTGCAGGTTGTTTCAGTCATGGTTTCGTGAGAAATTGCCGCGGATGTTGACGCCAGTAACCCTGGTTTCAATCCTCTTGCCTGTTCGGAATCGGTAAGGAGGAGTGCAGGGGAGCTGCGAACTATCGCAGGCGAAATTTGAGTATAGGGAATCTATCCGCACGCGTCAACTGCGGGAACCCCTCCACTGCCGCGGTTCCTCGTTGAGTTCACTTGGCCCGGTAAACTCAATTGCCCAATACATGACATGCTGGTGCGGAAGAAGGGACTCGAACCCCTACGGCCTTTCGGCCACCAGCTCCTAAGGCTGGCGCGTCTGCCAATTCCGCCACTTCCGCGTCGGAGCCTCAGTATATCATCGGCACCGACGCGCGCCCTTGATTAGGCTTGCTCATCATACCGACTTTTGATAGGCTCCGCCGCAATAGGAACCTTCCAGCGGAGGACGTCATGGCCTTTTGCGCGAAATGTGGAGCGGCCGTTCCCGACAATTCTTCCTTTTGTGCTGCGTGTGGAACGCCTGTCGGCGCAACCGCTGCACCTCCAGGCGCGCCGGCTGTCGCCTCAGGGAGTCAGTCGCAAATGTCGGAAAATGTCGCCGGCCTGCTCAGTTATGTTCTCGGCTGGATTACGGGGCTTATTTTCTACTTCGTTGACAAGCGCCCCTACGTGCGTTTCCATGCCGCGCAATCGATCGTGGTCTTCGGTGGCCTTCACATCATCTATTTTGTCCTAGCCGCGTTTTTCGGGATGAGCTTGTTCACGGGCGGCTTCGGCGGCTTTTCGATTCTATGGGCGCTGTATGGCCTTGTCGATCTAGGTGCTTTTGTTCTCTGGATTGTGCTCATGATCAAGGCGTACCAGGGAACACGGTTCCGCGTACCCCTCGCTGCCGACATCGCAGACAAAATCTTCAAGGCATAGCCGCCGTGTAGAATCCGAGTTGAGACGAGCTGGCTCATTCGCATTGTGCGTCGGCTCTGCTACAACCGTGACTTGACACCAATGGCGTGCGCTATTGCCTTCAGCAGGTGTGCGGCGTACGATTGCTACTTGGCGTTTATCGCACAAGCCTTCCTGTAAGTTTTTCATTTGAGCGGAGTGGGCAAGTTGCGATTCGTGTGATTGCGGAGTGTACCAGTGCCCGAGAAAACCCGAACAAAAGCGATCGCTGTGGTGGGCGCCCAATGGGGCGACGAGGGTAAAGGCAAAGTCGTCGATTACCTCGCCTCATCCTTTGATTACACGGCACGCTACGCCGGCGGGCACAATGCAGGCCACACCGTCATCTTTAACGGTCATCGCTACGTGTTGCAATTGGTCCCCAGTGGCATTCTGCGGCCGGATAAGAAAGCCGTCATCGGGCCGGGAGCCGTCGTCGATCCCGCGGCCCTTGTCGCCGAACTTGAAAACCTCCGCAAGACGGGCGTGGAGGTGCGTGGGCGTCTTTTCCTCAGCAATCGCGCGCAGCTGATCTTTCCCTATCACCGCGAGATGGACAAAGCGGCGGAGGCGGCGCGTGGCGAAGCGAAAATCGGGACCACCTCGCGCGGCATTGGCCCCGCCTACGAAGACAAAATGGCGCGCCGCGGAATCCGCGTCTGTGACTTGCTCGAGCCCGATTGTTTCCGTATCAAGCTCGAGCGCGTGATGGCCGAAAAAAATTCCATCAGCCAAGCCGCGTACGGCCATTCCCTGGAGACCACAGGCGTGCTGGAACAGTATCTTGAGCTAGCGGCGCACATTCGCGGACTTGCCGCCGATACGGCGGTGCTTCTGAACGACGCGCTGGATAGCGGCGAATCGGTGCTCTTCGAGGGCGCCCAAGGCACGATGCTGGATATCGATCACGGAACGTATCCTTACGTTACGTCATCGAACGCGATCTCGGGCGGCGCCTGCGCCGGTTTAGGTGTGGCGCCAACGCGAATCACAGGCGTCGTCGGCGTCACGAAGGCATACACTACGCGCGTTGGGAGTGGACCATTTCCAACTGAGATGCCCGACCTCGATGCTCAGGAAGTTCGCGCGCGGGGCAACGAATTCGGCGCCGTGACGGGGCGTCCGCGCCGTTGTGGCTGGCTCGACCTTGTGGTTTTGCGCTACGCCAAAATGCTCAACGGAATTGACTCGCTGGTGGTGACAAAGCTCGATGTATTCGACGAGCAGCCCGAAATCAAAGTTTGCACCGGCTACCGCCACAAGGGTCAACTAATCGCGGAAATGCCCCCGGACGTGGAAACGCTGAGCCAAATCGAGCCAGAATACAAAACGCTGCCGGGATGGAAGAAGCCGACTCCGGGAATTCGCGACGTGCGCGATCTTCCCAATGCCGCCCGCGATTATTTGAATTTTATTTCCGACCATCTGGAAGTGGAAATAGGAATGATCTCGACGGGGCCCGAGCGCGACGCCACAATCGTTCCGCGCGGAACCAAGCTCGCGTCTTGGCTTTAGTCTTCCATGCTTTCCTTCGAAACCGCACGCGCAAAGGTAATCGAAGTTCTCGGTGTCCGCGAGTCGAAGCCTCCAGGAACTGAAATAATCGACCTTGCTAGTGACCCATCTCGCGCGCTGGGCCGCATTCTCGCGGCCCAAATCATTGCGGACCGCAACTACCCGCCATTTGATCGTTCGATCCGCGATGGTTTTGCGCTGCGGTCAGCGGACGCCGCAGAGCCTGGCGCCCGGCTGCGCTTGATCGGCGAAAGTCGGGCAGGTGGGGCATTCGACCGCACTGTAAACGCAGGGGAGTGCGTCCGCATCCTCACCGGCGCTCCCGTGCCGCGAGGCGCCAACGCAGTGATGATGCACGAACACGCGCGCACCGAAGACGATTTCGTCGTATTCGAGCAAGCCGCCCGCGCTGGGCAGCATTTCGTCCCGGCCGGCGCGGAGGCGCGTGTCGGCGAAGTCCTGGTTCCCCGCGGGGCAAGGCTGGGCTACGCGGAGCTTGCGGTTGCGGCGGAAGTAGGGCAGGTGAGGATGGAAGTAAGTCGACGCCCGCGCGTGGCGATCCTTTCGACAGGCGATGAACTTGTGGCGCCCGGCGAAAAGCCCGGACCTTTTCAGATTCGCAATAGCAACAATACTTCGCTGGCAGCGCAGGTCACTCTTGCCGGGGGCGAGCCCGTTCTCGAGGGCAGCGCGCTAGATGATATTGCTGATCTTCGCGCGCGGATCGAGCGCGGCCTTGCCGCCGACATGCTGATTTTGAGTGGCGGCGTCTCGGTCGGCAAATACGACCTCGTCGAGCAAGTGCTGCACGACTTGGGCGCGGAAATCTTTTTTGAGTCGGTTGCCATTCGCCCCGGTAAGCCGGCAGTTTTTGGATGGTGTCGCGGCAAGCCTGTTTTCGGGCTGCCAGGAAATCCTGTGTCAACAATGGTCACATTCGAGTTGCTCGTCGTTCCCGCCATCGAGCTGCTGTGCGGCCATCCTCCCCAACCATTGCCGCTTTTCAAAGCAATGCTGGGCCATTCGATAGATGAAAAGGGTTCCGTCGCTCATTTTCTTCCCGCGCGCGTCACATGGCCGAACGGAAATCCTGGCGATAGTCCGAAAGTGGAGCTTATTTTGTGGGAAGGCTCAGGTGACATCGGAGCTGTGGCACGGGGGAACTGTTTTCTCGTTGTTTATCCATCCCGGCCTCACATGGACGCCGGTGAATGGGTCGACGTCTTCCCGCGCCGCGGAAATTTGTAGCGCTTGCGGGCTGCACGCACTCCGTGCCGGCTATCAGGTTGCCTTCTTTTTCCGATTGGCCTGGATTAAGACAATCACTCCCGCCACAAAGGCAATTCCGCCATAGACGGCCCATTTGATTTGCCCGGTCATAAAGCTTCCCGGCAGCACGCTGATCCCTTGCAGAAACCATACGCCTCCGAAAAAGACCAGGATCGCGCCCACGATATTCAGTAGGATTCTCATGTTCCTCCCTGATATAGAATCGCTTTGGAAGACCGCCGCTGCGGTGACGATTCTCGTTGGCGCGCAGCCTACTGCGCTCGACGCGGGAAGTCAACTTGCGTGCCATGTTCAATATGACGATGGTCCGTGGCGACTCGAAGGAGGAAAGTATGCCTGCTTCTCGAATTTCGCTTTCCCATTGGGCTGGCATGGTCGCCCTTGCCATTTTGGTTTCGCTCAGCGTGTTCGCTATGCTGGGTTCGGCGAAGCCAAAAGCTGCGTCAAAGGCGGCGCCAAACGCCGCTGATATCGATCCCACAGCTGTAACTTACAAACTGCCCGATCAAATCAAATGGACTGGCGATCCAGATGTCGCGCAAACAGCCATTCTCCACGGTGATCCGTCAAAGCCGGGGTTGTACGTCGTTCTTATCAAATGGATGCCTCACCACTTCAGTCATCCGCATTTCCATCCCAATGACCGCTACATCACCGTGCTATCGGGTACCTGGTGGGTCGGCACGGGAACGAAATACGATCCCGATTCCACGGTCGCAATGCCTACCGGTAGCTACGTGGTTGACTTGGCCAAGCAAGTTCACTTCGATGGCGCCAAGGACGTGCCCGCCGTCCTGGAAATCGTTGGCGAGGGGCCCGCCACCATAACGCCAGCGGAAGCAAAATGACGCGCTGGACTCGATTTGCTGGAACGGTGCGGATTCTGTTTGTCGCGAGCTTGAAACTTACTGAAAGCCGCGAAGCGAACTCACAGAGGAGCCATTGAACTGCCCGAAATGCGGAGTGGAAGTGCCGCCCGGCGTGGAATCGTGCCCAGCCTGCGGTGAACCGCTCGCAGACTCAATAGAAGAACATGGAGTTGAGAAGGCTACCGGAAATATACCGGCGCGGAAATCGACCATTTATGCCGGCTTCTGGTTCCGTGCGGCCGCGTATTTTTTGGATACGGCCACTCTCGCTTTCGTCTTAGGAGCCACGGTCCTGGGGCCAATCCTCAGAAACAATCACGTCGGCCCTTCCTTTCAAGACGCCTGGAAGTTTTACACGGGCGACAGCCCGCAAGCCACAGCCTTGCTGCTCTTGATGCAATTGGCAAGCTGGCTCTATTTCGCCACATTCGAGAGTTCACGGTGGCAGGCCACTCCCGGTAAGAAAGTGCTCGGATTGCTCGTGACGGATCTTGAAGGCAGGCGCCTCAGCTTCATTCGAGCGTCGGGACGTTACTTCGGCAAAATAATATCATCGCTGCTCTTTGGAATCGGTTTCCTCATGGCGGGATTCACGGAGAAGAAGCAAGCTCTGCACGATATGCTGGCCGGCTGCTTGGTGGTGAGAGACCCCTCGAAATTTTTAGGCGCGGCAAAATAGGCGACGGGGCGCCGACTTTTCGCTACGCGCTCGAACTTCGTCGCGCGCCGCCAGCGCCGACGCTTTGCAACTCTTGGCGAATTGCTTCCGTGAATTGCGATCCCTTTACCACGTCGCTGCCTGCCTCCGCGATGTCCGCGGTGCGGTAGCCCTGATCGAGCACGCGATCGATGGCTGTTTCGATCCATTGCGATTCGGTCTCCAGCCCAAACGATTCCCGCAACATCAGAGTCGCGGACCAAATCGCTCCCAGCGGGCACGCCATATCCTTTCCCGCGAGCGTGGGAGCCGAGCCGTGAATCGGTTCGTAGAGCGCAGGCTGGTCGGGCCGTCCGCGGCTCAGCGACGGAATCAATCCAATCGATCCCGCGAGCGCCGCCGCTTCGTCGCTCAGGATGTCGCCAAACATATTGCCGGTCAGGATCACGTCAAACTGCGCGGGGCGAAGCATGATCTGCATCGCGGCATTATCAACGTAGAGATGATCGAGCGTCACACTCGGGTACTCGCGCGATAATCCGGCAACGGTATCCCGCCACAACGTCGAGCTTGCGAGCACGTTGGCCTTATCGACGCTGGTGAGATGTCCCTTGCGCGCGGCTGCGCGATCGAATGCGTATCGCGCCACTCGCTCGATTTCGGAAACGGAATATTCGGCCAGATCGCTGGCGCGCTCTTCGCTTATTTTGTGCTCGCCGAAGTAGATGTCTCCCGCGAGCTCGCGCACGATCTCAAAATCGCAGCCCTCCAGCCGTTCCGGACGCAGCGGCGAAATACTTTTCAGTGCGGTCCGCAACCGAATCGGCCGCAGATTGATATATAGGCCGAGCTCTTTACGCAGGCCGAGCAATCCCGCCTCGGGCCGCGTTCCAAACGGCAATGCTTCCCACTGTGGTCCCCCGATGGCGCCCAGAAGAACTGCGTCCGCGGCGCGGCATCCGGCAAGAGTTTCATCAGGAAGCGGCACTCCGCGTAGATCAATCGAATTGCCGCCAAAGGCAAATTCGCGAAATTCGAAGCGGTGCCCGAATGCCGAAGCGCAATCTTGCAGGACTTGAATGGCCGCGCGCGTAACTTCAGGACCGATGCCGTCACCCGGCAACACCGCGATGGTTTTGCGCAATTGTGTCATCGGCGATCTAACTCTATTTTCACCGAACGCCGGCAGTGGTGGGGCCGGATTTCGTTGATGCTGTCGTTTGGCCGCGGCGCACTTGGTGGATGATGGAAACCAAATCGCGGTCGGTGATTTCCTTCTCCGCATCCGCGCGCGCCATGGCCAGCCGGTAGGACTCCGCAAGCTCTGCGTCGGTGGTTTCGTATCCCAATTCCGCTAGGCGCGAACGAAACGCGTTTCGCCCCGAATGTTTGCCGAGCACCAGCTTCCGCGCCGGCACCCCCACTTTTTCCGGAACGATAATCTCGTAGGTCAGGGGATTCTTCAGGATTCCATCCTGGTGTATTCCGGCTTCGTGGGCAAACGCGTTTGCGCCTACCACGGCCTTGTTGGGCGGCACCGAAATTCCCGTAATCGTCGAAAGCATGCGGCTGGTCGGATACAACTTTTCGAGCTGGAGCCGCGTGTTCACCGTGTATCTGTTCTGCCGGACATGCAACGCTACGGCGAGCTCCTCGAGCGAAGCATTTCCGGCCCGCTCGCCGATCCCGTTAATCGTGCATTCAATCTGACGCACGCCCGCGTCAATGGCGGCCAAAGAATTTGCCAGCGCGAGGCCGAGATCGTCGTGGCAATGCGCGCTGAGCACCACCTGCGGATGTTTGCCTAGCCGGGCGCGCACCTTGCGGAACATTTCCGCGTAATCGTCAGGCGTCGAGTACCCAACCGTGTCGGGCAAATTGATAATGTCCGCCCCCGACTCGACGGCGGCCAAAACGACCTGGCAGAGATAGTCAATGTCGGTCCGGCTCGCGTCCTCGGCGGAAAACTCCACCTCCTCGCAGTGCTGCCTCCCGAAGCGAACCATTTTCGTGATTTGATCAAGAGCCTGTTCCCGCGTGATTCGCAGCTTGTATTTCAAGTGCAGGTCGGAAGTGGCGAGAAAAACGTGGAGGCGGGGTTTGGCGGCGGGCTCGAGGCCGCGCAGCGCCGCATCCACATCTTCCTGGCGCGCGCGGGCGAGGGCTGCTACACGACAGCCCCTAATTTCAGCGGCTACGGCGCGCGTCGCGTCCAAGTCTCCGGGCGACGCGATCGGGAAGCCCGCTTCGAGAACGTCAACCCCCAACTGCTCGATTTGCCGGGCAAGCTGCAACTTTTCCTCGCGATTCATCGAAAAGCCGGGCGATTGCTCGCCGTCTCGCAGGGTTGTGTCGAAAATCTGCAGCATGTCCATGGCGCCTCCTTTCCTACTGCTCATACTGCCAGTGAAACGCGACCAACGCAACAAGTCCAATTTATAATGGTTGCAACTCGAATAAATCCAGCTTATACCTACCGGCTGGCCCGAAAGGGCGCCTTGTTTTCGTAAACTGTTTCAACGAGGTATTTCGTGGATCTTGCGTCTCTCCAGGTATTTCAAACCGTCGCGCGCGAGCGTAGTTTTTCCCGCGCGGCGGAGAAGCTCTATCGCACCCAGCCGGCAATAAGCATTTCGATCCGCAAACTTGAGGACTGGGTGGGCCAGCCTCTATTTGTCCGTGGCTCGGGAGCGCGAACGCTCACCGATGCGGGCGCACTGCTTGTCGAATACGCGGACAAAATGCTGAATCTTCGCGAGGAAATCAGCAAAGGTATGAAGGAGCTGCGCGACCTCGAGCGCGGCCAGCTTTCTCTCGGTGCAAATGAAAGTTCTGTTCACGCCTTGCTTCCGGCGCTTGACCGTTATAGGCAGCTTCATCCCGGCATTCTCATCCGCGTTCACCGTGTCCTTTCACGAGACGTGCCGCGCGAGGTGATGAATCATCATCTCGATATCGGCGTCATTTCCTATCTTCCGGAGGAGCGAGAGCTGGAGGCCCTCGAGTTCTACCGCGACTCGCTCGTGCTGGTCGTTTGGCCCGGTCATCGGCTCGCCAAGCGGCGCGAAGTGAATATCGAAGAGCTGGGTCAAGAAACTTTCGTTGCGCACATCGTGGAATCCCCCTACAGGCAACGCGTCGTTCAGATGTTTGCACGCTATCGCGTCCCACTCCAAATGCATATCGAGCTGCCCACGGTTGAAAGCATCAAGTTATTCGTGGAAATGAAAAACGGCATAGCCATAGTTCCGCGGATGTGCGTGGAACGTGAGGTGGCCGAGGGCGATTTGCAAGAGCTACGGATTCGCCAAATGCGTGTAGTGAGGAAACTCTATCTCGTCTACCGAAGAGACCGGCCGCTGACAGCTGCAGCGCAGGCGCTTGTCGCCATCATTCGAGCCAAGCGCTCGCGCCAGCCAGTTCCGCGAACCGAGCGCCGCGTACTCGCCAGGCATAACCGCGCGCAGCCAGCCGGCGAGTCTCTTTGATTTGTCAGTTCTTCAACTGTTCCACCGTGCGAGCGATCATCAACGGAGCGCTGGTCGAGGGATCGACGAGGATAAATCCGACCACCCGAAGCTCAGTGGGCTGTGTCCCGCTCAACGCCGAAAGCCCGCTCAGGTTGATGAATCTCGTCCCGTTTCCTGTTAGCACGGTCAGCGGACTCGGCAACAAGATTCCAGCGGTCCATTTATCCGTAAGCTGAAAACTGCCCGCATTTCCCGACTGCACGATGGTGCTCCCGGGCACCCACGCGCCGCCTTGCCCTTGGCGCCGTAGCACCACACGATGCACGGTAAGCGTGGACACGCCGTTCGAGGTGGCGAGTGTGCCTCCGATTCCGACAGACTGTCCCGCCGCGAGCGCCGAATTATTGAATAAAAGCGACGTGATCGGGTTGGCGATATTCGCGATCCGATACTTCTCGCTGCCGTCGAGGCTCAGCGTTTGAATTTGTCCGTCTTGAACGCCGTTGATATCGGGGAGCACCGCGCGAATGTACACGTCAGCCTGCGTCGCTGCGCCCGATGGCGGGCGAATGCTCGTAAATAATCCTCCGATGAAAAAATTGTCGTTGGAGACAACCTCCACTTCTGAAGCATCGATATCGTGCGTGACAGGATCGAGCTGCCCCGAAACTTCCACGATCGTATTTGTGGTGAACGAGCTGACTGGATCGCTTGGATCGTCGAGGGTAGTGTTGGCGTTTGTCTGCACGGTCCAGTGCCGCCCTTTTGGCCCTTGTACAACGAAAGTCGTGTCGTTGGTCACGCCAACCACACCCGCATGAAAATCGTCAATGGATACTTCCGAATCGTCGGCGGCAAGCAACTGCATGTGGAAGACGGGATTCACGGTGCCGGTAATGTTTCCGCTTCCATCGGTGGCGAGCGACTGCCGCAAGTCGAATTCCATTCGCAGGCCGACCAGATCGGCGTCGTTCAGCACGAAAGGATTCGCGAAGTTCACGGTAACGCTGGATTGGCTTAGCGTTCCATTGACCGTGCTCACCGCGGGTGGAGTTTGGGTCGTGTCGATAAAGCCGATCACCGGCGTCGCTAGCGTTACCGTTGCCGATGTATAGGTTCCGGCGGGCACCGAGTCAAGATCCAAAAGCTGGTGCAAGCCGCTCAATTGCGCAAAATCCACGACTTGGGGATCGCTCAACACGGAAACGTTCGTCGTTCCGTTATTCAACGTCACGCCGGTCACAGTAATCAGGCATGAAACCACGCCTTGCAACGGCGCATCCGTTCCCACCGTGAACACCGATGCCTGTTTCGACGGGTCGGAATTGACCCCCACGGACCCACTGCAACCCATGAGGCTTATAGCAGACAGTACCGCAGCAAACACACCGGTGGCTTTTGGTTTCCACATGCCCATTCTCCTACTCAGGAAAATTATGACTGCCTAACCAAAACCTCTTCGACGGCTCTGCATGAAACACGAAGCCCGGAGAAAAGTTGCTGTCTGTGCCCAACTTCCCGTGCATCCGACGAAAAACGGTAGGCGGAATCGCAGCCGTTGAGGCGCAGCGCGGTGTTCGACTTATCTTCGTGGGTGCACGGTCCGCCGCGCCGGATGCCAGGCGCAGATGCTTGGCGCGGGTCGCCACCTGAAAGTCTGGACCCGGTCACTGTGCTAGAATGCATTCACCGTGCAAAAGGTGCTGCAAAGCCTCCTTCAACTCCAGGAAATCGATATTAGGCTCACCGATGTCCGCGCGCGACTCGCGAAATTCCCTCAAAAGCTGGCCCAAGTGGATGCGCGCGTCGCCGCTGCGAAGTCGGATCTCGACGCCAGCAAATCGGCGCAGGTCGCCACCGTAAAGGACCGCAAAAAGTACGAGCTAGACGTTGATCAGTGGAAGGATAAGGTCCGCAAGTACCGGGATCAGACCGCCCAGGTGAAGACCAACGAAGCCTACCGCGCGCTTCAGCATGAAGTGCAAATGGCCGAAGACGAAATCGCGAAAGCCGAAGATCGCCTCCTTGAGCAAATGGTTGCGGGCGAGGAGTACGACCGGCGAATCAAAGCCTCGGAAAAAGCCCTAAAGGAAGTGGATGACGTTGCGCGCGTCGAGCGAGCGAAGATCGAGTCCGAAAAGTCCGCTGCAGAAAAAGCCTTAGCTGCATCCAGCGCCGAGCGAGAACGTGCCGTGGCCGATATTCCCGAAAATCTGCTGGACCACTACGAACGCATCGTGCGAAAACACAATGGAATCGCGCTCGCCGAGGTACGCGAAGAAAAATGCAGTGCTTGCGGCATGATCGTTCGGCCCCACGTGTTTCAGGAAATGCGCCGAGCCAGCGGTCAAGAACTCTTTCACTGCGAGACGTGTACGCGCATCCTTTACTATGTCGAGCCGTCGATTTCGGCTGCGTCATCCGCTTCCGCAGCGGCGTTACCCGCAACCGACAATTAAGGCCGTCAATTCAATGCTTAGAATTCCGTTCTCCCCTGCAATCGCATGAGCCGGTCAAACAAGATGGCGCCGCCCGCGAGTGTGCGTTTGTTTTCGGAATCGCAGCCCGTGCCGCCATCCGGCGTATCGGTCGCCAATATCGATGGCGCCTCGCGCGGCAACCCCGGTCCCGCCTCTTACGCCGTTGTGATTCGCGATCCCTCCGGCAAAATCATTCTCGAACTTGCCAAGAAGCTGGGCCGCGAGACGAACAATGTTGCCGAATACTACGCCCTGCTCGCTGCCCTTGATTACGCGATCAGCCGGGGCATCTCGGCGCTGCGTATCCGCAGCGACTCCGAACTTCTGGTCCGTCAGATACAGGGCCGCTACAAGATCAAGAGCGCGCAGTTGAAGCCCCTCTACGAACGCGCCACCAAGCTCGTGCGCCAACTTTCCTACTTCGCCATCGAACATGTCCGGCGCGAGCAAAATCGCGAAGCAGATGCACTGGCCAATGTGGCTCTTGATTCTGGCTCAGTTGTGTCTGCCACTGATGTGGCGGCAGCCAACCAGAAACATCAGGGCCATGAATCGAGGCCCTCGCCTTCCGGCGCCATTAAAGCGCGATTCGTAAGAGGAGTGCTCGTCCCCAATGATCCTCTCGATCTTCCCGAGGGAAGCGAAGTCAGCCTAACCCTCCATCGCCTCCCTCGCCAGTAGCCAGAACACTTCGCGCGCGGATCTCCGTCGTCAACGCCGCCCTGCGGGACTGTCCTCGATTTGCGCGAATACGATCTGCGCAAGCATTCCACGATGCACTCCGGCCGAAATGTGAGAAGCATTAGAGCGCGGTTAGACTGAGGCCGTCTGGGTGGCTTGCGGCTTCCAGACGTAGGAGCGGTACAGCGTATCCCGCTGCGCGGGGATGTATCCCGCATCGGTGATGATGCGGCGAAGCTCTTCTTCATTGGTCCGGTTGCGGACGCCTGCGGCGTACACCACATTCTCCTCGATCAGAATCGAACCCACATCGTCCGCGCCGAATTGCAATCCCACTTGGCAAATTTTGATTCCGGGCGTGAGCCAGCTCGATTGGATGTGGTCGATGTTGTCGAGATACAACCGGCTGATTGCCAGCGTCTTCAGGTAATCGAACGCAGTCGTCTCCGGGACTTTTTTCCCCAGCGGCGTATTTTCCGGAGCAAAAATCCACGGAATGAATGCGGTGAACCCGCCGCTATCTTCCTGGATGCGCCGCAGCCGCTCGAAATGGTTCACGCGGTGGCGGTACTCCTCGCCGCAGCCGAACATCATCGTTGCCGTGGTGCGCATGCCCACCGCGTGCGCCTCGCGATGCACCGATTCCCACTCGTCGGACTTGCACTTCAGCCGCGCGATGCGGTGCCTCACTTCATCGTCCAGAATTTCCGCTCCACCGCCGGGAATCGATTGCAGGCCCGCGTCGCGCAGCCGGATGATCGTGTCGCGAATCGTTAGCCCGGAAACTTCCGCGATGCACAAAATTTCCGGCGCTGAAAAACAGTGCAGATGCACCTGCGGATAGCGCTCGTGAATCGACCGCAGCATATTTTCGTAGTAATCGATTTTCAAATCCGGATGCAGGCCGCCTTGCAGCAGCACTCCCGTTCCGCCCAGCGCCAGCATCTCCTCGATCTTTTTGTAGATCGATTCGAGCGGCTGCAAATAGCCTTCCTTCGATCCCGGCGGGCGATAGAACGCGCAGAACGAGCAATACTCGGTGCAAAAATTCGTGTAATTGATGTTGCGATCGATGATGTAGCTCACAATCCCGTGCGGGTGATGCTTGCGGCGCACCGCATCCGCCGCCATCCCGATACCGATCAGATCGTCGCTGCGGAAGAGGTCGATC
>DATDMO010000436.1:0-6438 GCA_036518755.1 Candidatus Acidiferrales bacterium
ACAGAAGAGGCGGCTCAGAGCTGAGAGTTGAGTGGCCGGAACGAAAAAGCTGACCGCAGAGGCGCAGAGGACGCAGAGGGAGACCGGCTACAGTTTTAGCAACTCGCGCAGGCGCTTAGTTTGGTTGCGCGAGACGGGGATTTCGCTGGCGCGCTTGTCGTTCATCTTGAGCATGAAGCTCGATTTGAACCAGGGCATCACTTCCTTGATGTGGTTGATATTCACCAGATAGGAGCGGTGCGGCCGCCAGAACACGCCGGGATCGAGCGCCTCCATCAACTCTTCCACTGTGCGGTAATTCGAGACGCCTTCCGCGTCGCGCGAATATATGGTGATTTCGCCATCCTGAATCGAGGCGTAAATCATTTCGTCCGCGTCAATCAAAATCATGCGCGACTGCGACTTCACCAAGAGTTTCACGGGCGCGAGCGGCTGCAGCTTGGGCATGCCCTTGCCTAGCTGTCCGACGAGCGCTTCGAGGCGATCGACGTGCGACGCGTGCGTGTCCACGATTTTTCTGGCGCGCTGCAGCGCCCGCGCGATGCGCGCCTTGTCGAACGGCTTCAGCACGTAGTCCACGGCGTTCACTTCGAAAGCTTGCACGGCGTAATGATCGTAGGCGGTGGCGAAAACGATTTGAGGTATCCGCAGCTTGCGTTCCATCAATTTTTTGATTACCGCGAAGCCATCGAGGCCCGGCATCTGCACATCGAGGAACACCAAATCAGGCTCGTGCTCCTTGATGAGCGCGACGGCTTCGAGTCCATTCTTTCCCTGCGCGACGACGTTCACTTCGGAGAAACCCTTCAGCAGGTAGGCCAGCTCGTCGCGCGCGGGACGTTCGTCGTCCACAATGACGGTGTTGATCTGCATGGATGCGCCTCCCGGAAGTATATAGGAAATCGAGGGCACGGACCGAGGCTAGGGTAGAATTGCAGCGCGGTGCGGCCCAAGGAGCGGGCGTGAAATCGAGAAAGAGCAGGAAGACCCGAGCGGCGCGAATTCTGAGCAGCAAAACTCTCTTTCGGGGCCTTGTGTTCACGCTAAAGCGCGATCGCGTGATCGAGCCCAGCGGCGTGACCGCGATTCGGGAATTTGTCGAGCACGCTGGTTCCGTCGTGGTGCTGCCGGTGCTGCCTGACGGGCGCATCGTGCTCATTCGCCAGTACCGTCATGCCGCCCGGCAATATTTATGGGAGCTGGTGGCCGGACACAAAGAGCCGCACGAGGATTTTCTTCGCGGGGCGCACCGCGAATTGCAGGAAGAAACAGGTTACACCGCGCGGAAGATTCGCAGGATGCTTGAAGTGTTCCCTTCCCCCGGTTTGCTCGGCGAGAAAATGGTGATATTTCTGGCGGAGGGACTGACAAAAGGCAAGGCGCGTCCGGAAGATGACGAGAAAATTACGCAGCGCATTTTGACCTTGGCTCAGGCGGGCGAGTGGATTCGCAGCGGCAGGATTCGAGACTCTAAGACGGTGGCGGGTATTCTCTACTACTCTACGTTTCTTGCGCGCGGAAAATAGTTAAACCGGCGAATCGGAGAAGCAGCGGTGGAAAACAAAGAAGTCGCAAAAATACTGCGCGAGACGGCGCAACTGCTTGAAATCGATGGCGCGATTATCGGCCGCTATCGCAGCTACGAAAAGGTGGCCGAGCTGCTTTACAGCATTCACGAGCGCATCGAAGACCTGGCCAAAGACCCCAAGAAGCTGAAAGAGCTACCCGGCGTGGGTGAGGGCATGGCCGAACATATCCGCGAGATCCTCGCGACCGGCGATTACAGCCTGCGCAAGAAGCTGCTGAAGAAATATCCGCCCACGCTGCTCGACTTGCTCCATCTGCAATCGCTTGGCCCCAAAAAGGTGGCGTTCCTGTGGAGCAATTTCAAGGTGGCGACCGTTGATGGAATCGCAGCACTCGCACGCGAGGGCAAACTGCGCGACCTTCCGGGCTTCGGCGAAAAGAGCGAGCAGAACATTCTGAAAGCGGCCGAACAGCACAAGAACCTGTCAGGATCGGGGCGCATGCGCCTCAACGTCGCCGACGATGAGGCGCAGAAACTGAGCGCCTACATCGCCGAAGCGGGCGACGTGGTCGAGTCGGTGACACCGGCGGGGTCGTTGCGCCGGGGCCGCGAGACTGTCGGCGATCTCGACCTGCTGGTGACCATGCGTCCGGGGCGGGACAGGCAAAAAGATATCGATGCCGTCGCCGAGCACATCCTGAAATATCCGGGCATCGATCAAACACTCGCGCACGGCGAAAACAAGGTGAGCTTCCTGCTGGGCAGCGGCTTGCAAGTGGATGTGCGACTGCTCGAGAAGAAATCCTTCGGCGCGGCGCTCCTCTATTTCACCGGCTCGAAGGCGCACAACGTGGCGCTGCGCGGACGCGCGCTGGATATGGGCTGGACGCTCAACGAATACGCCCTCACCACGTTGAAGGGCGGGCGAGTGGTGGCCGGCAAAACCGAAGAGGAAGTTTACGCGAAACTCAAGCTTGCCTACATAGAGCCGGAATTGCGCGAGATGACCGGCGAGATCGAAGCCGCCGAAGCCGGCACGCTGCCTCATCTCGTGAAGCTGGCCGATATTCGCGGCGATTTGCAGATGCACACGACCGCGTCGGACGGCCGCAACTCAATCGAGGAAATGGGCGCAGCGGCGCACGAACTCGGCTACGAATACATCGCGCTGACCGATCATTCGCAGGCCGTGACCGTCGCCAACGGCATGGATGAGGCGCGCACACTCGCGCAGATCAAAAAAATCCGCGCTGCGCAGGAGCGCGTTCCAGGAATTCGCCTGCTGGCCGGCATCGAAGTGGATATCAAGAAAAATGGCGCGCTCGATCTGGATAACGAAGTCCTCGCGCAACTCGACGTGGTGGTCGCGTCCGTTCATTCCTACATGAATTTGGAACGCGCTGAAATGACGGACCGCATTCTTGCGGCCATGGAGAATCCGTACACGCAGATTATCGCCCATCCTACGGGGCGGCTTCTGCTGCGCCGCGAGCCCTTCGATTACGACATGGAAAAAATCCTCGATACGGCCGCCGCCCGCGGCATTGCGATGGAATGCAATGCGTATCCCGATCGCCTCGATTTGCGCGACGTTCATCTGCGCATGGCCAAGCATCGCGGCGTGAAGATCGTCATCTCCACGGACTCGCACGCCACGCTTCACCTGCAAATGATGAAATACGGAGTGATCACGGCGCGGCGCGGCTGGCTGGAGAAAAAAGACGTAATCAATACCCTGCCGCTGGACCAATTTCTCGCCGCTCTCAGGCCCAAGCCCGAAGCCGCAAAGCCCAAAGCAGCGAAGCGCAAATCCGCCTGATAGACGGGCGCATTCGCGCGGCCACAGTCGCCAGATCGTCATCCTGCTTGCCCTGACGCAGGAAGGGAGCGGAGTGTCCGGCGCCTTTTCTTTTGCGCAAAGCGCCCGGACACGCAGTCGAAGGACCTCTCTTCAATGCAGGCAGCCGCGCCCAGTTCACTGCGGCGACGAGAGGACTTTGATCAAGCGGTAGTAGAAATCGAGGCCCTCGTAGAAAGAGGCGACGGGAAGTCGTTCGTCTCGGCCGTGCGAACGGTCGTCGTTGATGTCGATGAAGACCCCCGGAAGACCATAAGCGGGAATTCCGGCGCCGCGCGAGATGGCGCCGTCACTGGCGCCCACGTCCATCACGGGAACCACAGGCACGCCGGGCCACATCTGGTTGACGATCTTTCGGAGGCCGTTCATCACATCCGGCCGCAATGGTGAGGGCGGATTCGGCATGGGTCCGAGGCCGGTACCGTCGATATAAGTGACGTCGATTTTCGTTTCGGCGAGGATCTTCACCAGCTGCCGGCGAATTTCTTCGGGCGAATGGCCGGGGGTAATCCGGCAGTTGACGATCGCGCGCGCGAATCCCGGCAGCGCGTTGTTCGCATCGCCGGCGTCGAGGCGGGTCGCCACGCAGGTGGTGCGCATGCGCGCGTTGTAAAAGGGCGAGGCTGAAAGGCGGTCGATGGCGCTCTGATCCGGCGGCGTGCGGAGAATGGCCTTCATGTCCGCGCCGGCCTGGCCGCCAACGATGTCAGCCACCTTCGCGAAATAGCCGCGCGTCACTTCGTTCAGCTCGAACGGGAATTGATAATGCGCCAGCCGGGTGAGACCGGCGGCAAGTTCGTAGATGGCGTTGTCCGGCGTGGGAAGCGAGCTGTGGCCGCCCTTGTTGCGCACTTCGAGTTGAAAATCGGAGTAGAGCTTCTCGCTGGCCTCAATACCCACCAGCAGGCGCTTGCCGCGGTCCAGCTCGAAAGCGCCGGCATCGGGATTCAGGACGTAATCGGCGTCGACCATGTCGCGATGATTTTTCAGCAGCCACGCCACGCCGTTGTACGGGCCGCCTTCCTCATCAGCGGTGAGGGCGAGAAGGATGTCGCGGTCGGGCTTGTAATATTCGCGGCGCAGACGAATGAACGTGCTGACGAAAATCGCATCACCTTCCTTGATGTCTTCTGTGCCGCGGCCGTAGAAGTATCCGTCCTTCTCGATGAACTTGAAGGGATCCATCGTCCAGTCCTGAGGGAGCGCTTGGACCACATCGAGATGGCAAATCAGAAGGATGGGTTTGTGCGCGCCGGTTCCATGGATGCGCGCAACCATGTTGTACTTGCGCGGATTCGGTCCCAGGACTTGCACGTCGGCAGGCGGAAATCCCGCGTCGAGCAGGCGCTGGGCCATGGCTTTCGCGGCGGTGGTCACATTGCCCGCCGGCGTGTCGGTAGTATTGATTTCGATGAGCTGCTTGAAAATGGAGCGCCCGAGCTGCCGGGTGGCATCGTCCACCTGTGCGCGCACCAAGGCGGGCGCGGCCAGCCACACAAGCGTAAGAAAAACGACGAAGCGGCTGCGGAATTTCATTGGATAACCCCAAAGCAAACCAAGGAAGCCTATCCGAAGCTGCGAACCCAAAAGTCTTTCTCGGGAATTTAGCGGAAGCTAAAGCTAGCGCGAAAGCAAACCAGCGATAAAGGGTGGAAAGCCAGTACCTTACACTCGCGCGACCGCTCGCCCGGAGAGAACGCTGTCAACAATCGCCTTGAATTCCGCGTCGCTAAGCAGCCCGCGCTTGGTCTCGCCCAATTGCTTGACGCGCCGCAGCATCTCGGCAATCGCATCGTCGCTCGCGTCTTTCACTCCCATTTGTTCCAGGTGATATGTGATGGACGCTTTGCCGCTCTTTTTCCCCAGCACGACGTCCCCGCTGCGCCCGGTGAGCGCCGGATGCGTTCCGAACATCGCGAGCGGCTGCTTCACGACGAGATCGACACCGATCCCCGATTCGCGCGTGAAATTTCGTTCCCCCAAAATCGGTTTGTTCAGAGCGAACTCCATGCCGCTCAGCCGCCGGACCAATGCGCCCAATTCGGGCAGATGGCCCAGATCGTAGTGAGTCTCGTATCCGTAGAGCACGTGTAAGGCTACGATCAACTCCTCCAGCGCCGCGTTACCGGTGCGCTCGCCCAATCCGTTGGCGCAGCTATGTACCACCTCCGCGCCCGCTTCCACCCCCGCCAGTTCCGTGGCTACGGCCATGCCGAAATCATTGTGGGTATGGACCTCGACCGGGAGGTTCGTCAGGGAACGCACCAGGCGGACCATGTACTTCATGGCCTCCGGCAAAATGCACCCCATCGTATCCACGATACCGATCGAGTCCGGCGGAGCATCCTGCATCATGCGCGTAAGCAGATTCCGCAGATCCTCCTCGCGTGCGCGCGTCGTGTCGTACGGAAAATAGACCACGTACAGGCCGCGCTTCTTCGCGTAATTGACCACGTCCACGCTTTTTTTCAACACATCTTCCCAAGTCCATTTGAACTGATACTTCAGCTTTGGATAGCCGATCGGAATTTCAACGATTACGCCCTGTGCGCCGCACTCCGCTGCCGTGTCGATATCGGCATTCATCGCCCGCGCGAACGCGAAAATCTTTGATTTGAGGCCCAAATGAGCGATTTCCTTCAGCGCCTTGGCATCTGACTCGGATACTGCCGGCATTCCGGCTTCAATACGGTCGACGCCGATCTCCGCCAGCTTCTCGGCGATGGCGACTTTGTCGGCGACGCTGAAGACCACACCCGGAGTCTGTTCGCCGTCGCGCAGGGTAGCGTCATGGATGCTCACACGCTTCGGCAGCTGGAGCTGCTTGGTTACCTCAGGAATGAAGTTATAAGGGCTAACCCACCACTGGTTTTCACGCAGGTACTTCTCGGTCATCTGGTTATCCTCTCCAAAAGGTAGGACCTGAGTTTAGCGAAATTTCCACCCCTGAGCTAAGAAATCTACCACCGGAAAGCGTGTTGCAGCGGTCATCGGAGTTCCCTGTTTACCAGGACTTTGGTCGTAACCTCAGGATCGCCAACTAATCGGGAGT
>DATDMO010000437.1:0-3651 GCA_036518755.1 Candidatus Acidiferrales bacterium
TGCACGGCGCCCGGAGTCGGTTTCGATGGCGCGGGCCCAAACCCAAAGCTCGCGGGACGCAATTCAAGCTTCACCCTCCACGCCCGCACCGCTCCCCCGATCTGCTCGGGAAACTTCGTCGGATCGGCCGCGTCGGCTATGGCCACGGGCGTCAGTAGTCCGCTTGCCTGATGCTGTCCATGCCCGAAATGCACGCCGCCCCATCCATTGATCACTACTTCCGGCCGGTACATCAGAATCACGCGCACCATGTCTTCTAGCGGTATTGCGTCGCCCCAAATCTTCATGGTTCGCTCGGGACTCTTCGAAAAACCGGGATCGACAGCTCGCGTAAAATATTGGTGAACGCCGTAGTGCTCATCCGCCGCAAGAAGCTCCGTCGTTCGGATCACGCCCAGCGGGCCATCTTGTTCCGGCCCGATCGCATTCTGGCCGCCCTGCCCGCGAGTAATCGTCAAGATCGCCACATCCGCACACAATCCCCGCGAAAGATAGGCCAAGAGCCCGGCCGTCTCATCATCCGGATGGGCGGTAACATAAAGGATGCGAGTCGGAACGCGCGCCTTCTCGATCGCCTGCACGACTTCCGGCAGTGTTTGCGCGCTGGCGGGCACGGCTCCGGAGAGCCATGTCGTGGCCGCCGAGATCGCTGCCACTGTTATCGCAACCCACCGGTTTCTGCATCCGTTCATCTGACGATCTCCTGGAAAGGCCACTCTCGCTGCCACTTTGCGCGTCCCAAATATACAAGAATTCCCGCCGTGGCCGCCGCCAGCGATGCCAGCATCGGTCTTTTGCCAGTGGCGATAAAGATTCCCACCCAGCCGCCAATCGCCGCGATCACGGGCACGGGGTAAAGCCACATCCGGAACGGCAATCGCTCCCTTCCCCACCGCCGGTGCAGCAACACCAGTCCCACGCCTTGAGCGATGAATTGGATGATGCACCGCATCGCCAGGATGGCGCGAATCGAGTCCCTCAATTTCAGCGACAGGCAAAAAATGATCGCCGCGCCTCCCAGCGCCATCAGCGACACGTGCGGAAAATGTTTCTTCCGATGCACGCGCGCGAAAATCGAAAGGAAATTTCCATCCAGCGCCGCCGCGTACGGCACCCGCGAATAGCCCAGCATGGCCGCAAACACAGATCCCAGAGCCGTCAGCATGATCAGTCCCGTTGCAAGCGCCGCCCACTGGCTCCCATAGACGCGCTCGATGAACGTGCTCGCGATGAACGTGGATCCCCGGGCCTCGCGCCACGGGATCACGCTCAAAATGCTGGTTTGCATCGCCAGATACAGCACCGTAATACCCAGACTCGAAATAAAAATCGCGCGGGGAATATTCCGTTGCGGATCTTTCATCTCGCTGCCCAAATTGCACACGTTGTAGTAGCCGAGATAACTGTAAACCGTCTGTACCATGCCGTGGCCCAGCGCCGCGAAAAGCAGCCACGAAAGATTCCAGTTTTCGCCCGACGTATCGAATACGCGATGCGCATCAAAGTGTCTCGCCCCGCCCCACACAATCCAAAGAATCGTCCCCACCACAATCACGCTGAACACCACCGAAATTCGCCCAATCTCCGTAATCCTGCGGTACAGCAGGAACACCACCAGCAACACGATTGCTCCGGCAATCACGTTGTCCCCGTGCGTCCCAAGAAATCCTAAAATCGCCGAAAGCCAGCCGGATTTTTCCGATAAGTAGCGTGAGTACGTCGCAAATCCGAGTGCGCCGGAGGCAACACTCAGCGGGCCCTGGAATAGCGTCTGCCAGATATACAAAAATGACAGCAACCGCCCCCACCGCGCCGCCCCATATGCCTCCCGCAGATAGACGTAACTTCCCCCGGCCTCCGGCATCGCCGCGCCTAGTTCCGCCCAGATGCAACCGTCAAAAAGCGCCAGCACCGCACCCGCCATCCATGCCAGCAGGCTCCCCGGCCCGCCCATTGCCTGAATCACAAACGGAATCACCACAAACGGTCCAATCCCCACCATGAACGTCATGTTGAGTGACGTCGCTTCGATGAGGCCCAGCCCCCGCTCCAGTTTTTCCGTCTGGTTCACGTTTTCGTCTCGCCACCCTGCCCTTACTTAATCGCACGCGTCTCGCATCGTCATTCCGAGCGGAGTCTGCCGGTTTTTTTCTTCCATCCGGCGCGTTTCTTGCGACGGATGCCGGTAGACGCAGTCGAGGAATCTCTCTTGGATGTAGCGAGTCAGGCAACCGACCTGACATCTATCTCTAGTGTCTCGTGCGCACGCATGCGCCCCAGCAGCAAACGCCCGCAGAGCATAGCAAGAAAGCCCCCGCCCTCCCGCGAAAACTGCACCCGACTGCGCTACCATAGCTGCCGGCCCTTTGAGGACGCAGACTCGCGATGCTGTCGCCCCAGCTTCGAACCGAAATCGGCATCGCCATCACCGCCGTCACCGTTGCTGTGCTCGTGATCGGCTTCTTTCGCGAACGTCGCCGCTATCGCTTCCCCGCGTACGGATGGCTCGGGCTCGTCGCGCTCTCGTGCGCGGAGTTGATGCTTTTCCGCCATGTCGAGCCGGTACCTACCTATTTCACGCCCATCGCCTGGAGCGCCTACCTCCTGATCGTTGACGCCGCGGTCCTCGCCCTCACCGGCCGCTCGCGTTTGCACGACGCACCCGTCATTTTTCTGCGCATGGCGCTCCTCTCGGTTCCGCTTTGGCTCATTTTCGAGGCCTATAACTTGCGCCTCCGGAATTGGACATACGTGGGCGTGCCGCACGAATGGCCCGCCGCGCTGCTCGGTTACGGATGGTCGTTTGCCACCATCCTCCCCGCCATCTTTGAGACCTCCGACCTCGTCGACGCGCTTTTGCCGCCGATTCCGATTCAGCCGCTGCCGATCTCTCCTAGAGTTGAGAGCACGCTGATGTTTTCCGGCGCGGCCTGCCTGATTCTCCCGATGGTGATTCCGCAGCGAATCGCCGCCCGTCTTTTCGTGCTGGTGTGGCTCGGATTCATATTTCTCCTGGATCCCATCAACCGGAGGCTCGCCCTGCCATCGTTCCTGGGCGATCTTTCGGAGGGTTTTTCGCGCCGCCTCTATAGCTTTCTTTTCTCGGGTTGGATCTGCGGCTGGCTGTGGGAATTCTGGAACAACTGGGCCGGCGCCAAATGGCAATACACCTTTCCGATGTTCCAGCGCCAGAAAATATTCGAAATGCCCGCCCCCGGATTCCTGGGATTTTTTCCATTCGCGCTGGAATGCTTTGCGATGTACGTCACCGCCGCATGGCTCGCTGGCTGGCTGAAAAGGGTGAAGTGACATCCTGCCTTATGTTTCGCCCAAAGTTTGACCCAAATGAGACGCCAGCCTAAAATCTATTTCTAGACGCGCAGAGGTCGTTGCTTATGAACGAGAAGATGCTCCGCGAATATCTGGGCCGCGCCCTCAACTGGCACGAAGCTCACGTCGACTGGAAAAAGGTGGTCGCCGGCATCCCCGAAAAGCAGCAGGGGACGCGGCCAGCAGGCGCCGAGCACTCCCCCTGGGAACTGCTCGAGCACATGCGTCTCGCCACCTGGGACATTCTGGAGTTCTCGCGCGACGCCAAGAAACACAAGTCGCCGGGCTGGCCCGAAGGCTATTGGCCGAAAACGCCGGCTC
>DATDMO010000438.1:0-2804 GCA_036518755.1 Candidatus Acidiferrales bacterium
TTCAGCGGTGCACCAATGCCCGCAAAAATCGGCGAAAGGGTTGCCGAGCTGAAATATGTGCGAGACGTCGCCCCCGCCCTGCTTCAATTCAATTCCAGTGGCGCGGTGGAAACGATTTGGGGTATCGACAAAGACAGCTTCCACGCGGTTTCCGGTGGATTTGTTTTCATCGCGGGTCACGACATGGAAGGTCCCGACGATCTGCTCGTTGACGACTGGGCCGCCAAAGCCAAGAACCTAAAAGTCGGCGACACCTACAACGTCCTGAACCACGACTGGCACATCGCCGGCATCGTCGAGCACGGCAAAGGTGCGCGCCTTTTTGTGCCCCTGGCGACCCTGCAGGGACTCGTCGCCGCGCGCGACAAAGCCTCCATCTTCCTGATCAAATGCACTCGCCCCGAGCACACCGACGACGTGATGAACGAAATGCGAACTCTCCTGCCTGGTTACACCGTGCGCCCGTTAAAAGATTTTCTGTCCTTGATGACTTCTACAAATATTCCCGGCCTGCAGTCTTTCATCAACGCCATGATTGCGCTTGCCGTTTCCATCGGCTTGCTGGTGATCTTCCTCACCATGTATACCTCGGTAGTCGAGCGTACCCGCGACATCGGCGTGCTGAAATCCCTGGGCGCCAATCACTGGTTTGTCATCCGCTCCTTGCTCTCCGAATCGGCGGCCCTTTGCGTGCTCGGTGTTGTGGCGGGAGTTGGGTTGAGCTATCTCGTGCGTGCGGGATTCCTTTGGAAATTTCCCACGCTCTCGATCTTGATTACGCCGAATTGGATTTTCAACGCGGGCATGATCGCGCTGGCCGGGGCGGTACTGGGCGCGAGCTATCCCGCGTGGATGGCCAGCCGTAAAGATGCAGTGGAGGCTCTGTCCTACGATTAAGCAGGACGGACACAGCCTGGCAGCAAGTAAGGAAGTAGAGTCGTCTTGTAGAAAAGAAAGCGGTTCGCAGGCGGCACCGAAACCAGAGCAGCCTGGAACCCAAACGAGAAAGGACCGCGCATCGCGCGGCACGGCTAGGCACGAATGGCAATCGCAGTTACAATAACCGAACCTGCGGCAAGCCGGATTTTCCAGGAAAAAAAGAGCGTGGAGCCGATACTCAGGACCGAAAACCTTTGGAAGCTTTACCGTGCGGGCAAAGTGGAAGTGCCGGCGCTGCGCGGCGTCAATTTCGAAGTCCTCCCGGGAGAATCCGTCGCGGTCATGGGGCCGTCCGGATGCGGCAAGTCCTCGCTTCTCTATGTGATCGGCGGACTCGCTCAAGCGTCCCGTGGCAAAGTTCTCGTGGACGGGAATGACCTCACGGCTCTGACCGACTCCGCGCGCACCAAACTCCGCCGCAGCAAAATTGGTTTCGTTTTTCAGCGCTTTAACCTCCTTCCAACCCTCACGGCAAAAGGCAATATCGCCATCGCGCAGTTCATTCATGGCGACGGCTTCGACCCCCACCGTTTTGACGTGGTCACCCAGATGCTTGGCCTGGCCGGGCGCCTGCAACACAAGCCATCCGAGCTTTCCGGCGGCGAGCAACAGCGCGTGGCCATCGCGCGTGCGATCATCAACGAACCGAAAATCCTCCTCGCCGACGAGCCTACCGGAAACCTCGACTCCAAAAACTCCGAAATCGTGCTCCAGATGCTCCGGCAACTGAACAAAGAACTCGGCCAGACCATCGTCATGATCACGCACAATCCCGAAGCCACCACTTATTTCGATCGCGTGGTGCACATGCGCGACGGCGTCATCGTCGACGGCGTCCCCGCGGACTGACATGCCAAGCCTGGGACAAGTCCTCTCGAAGACGTTTTTCTGGGCGTACGAGCGCGGCACGTGGCAGTACGACGTCGCGGTGATCTTGATTCTCGTGTTCGTGCTGCTCACGCCGCGCAACTGGTTCCGCGACCAGCCCGAAGGCGGCGGACCCGCCGCGCCCGGTCAAGTGCAACTCGTCTCGAATGACGGAAACCGGCAGACCTATCGCGTGGATGCGCGTATCCTCGCGCCACCGGCCAAGCTCGCGCTTCAGAATGATCTTCACACGGCCCTGCAGCAGGCGCTGCCGGAGTTGCGCGGCGGCAACTTCTCGATTTCCAGGATCGAGCCGTTGCGCGACGAACAGGGTCTGGTGATTGCTTATCAGGTAGAGATCCGGCACTGAGCCTGCGAAGCGCCCGCGCGGCACGTTGCCTTACAGATTTCGGGAAGCCCGGATCCCTCGCCCGCAAGGCGGGATTCGGGATGACATGAACGACGTGCGGCGCTTGCTTGGCGTGTGGCGCGCGTCGCGAAACGGTTGGGCCCGTTCGCGCATCTCTTTACATATGTTACGATTGCGGGACTCTTTATGAGGCACACAGTATTGCGTCCTTCCAGGATGCGTTGGCGCAGTTCCCTGCACGCCTTTGCGTTGGCGGCGCTGGGCTGCCTTGCCGGCGCATACCCGACTCTTCACGCCCAGGCAAATGCGAAATGGACCATTAAAGGCGTGATGGGCATGATGGACAAAGCCGCGCAGGACTTCCACACGCTGACCGCCGACCTCGAACACGTCAAATACACCGCGGTGGTCAAGGACACCTCCACGGAAACGGGACACATTTTCGTTCGCCGTGACGAGAAGATGCGCATCGACATTACCAAGCCGGACCCCCGCACCATTCTGCGCGAAGGCGACAACCTTTTTCTCTTCAACCCGAAAATCAATCGCGTCGAAGAATACAACCTCGGCAAGAACCGCCAGTTGGTCGATCAGTACGTCCTGCTGGGCTTCGGTACCAAGGGCGAGA
>DATDMO010000439.1:0-2476 GCA_036518755.1 Candidatus Acidiferrales bacterium
GCTCAGAAGGTTTCGATGAAATCGCCGACTGGTTCGAGACTCTGGCAAAGGCGGAGAAGAGCCATGCCGGACGTTTCCAGAAAGCCCTCGATGCGCTAGGGAAGTAACTGCCGAATGCCGCTATTCGCGGGGACCGGTAGCGCCGGTCCCCGACTCATCCTTATTTTGAACGATATCCATGTCGCGCGAAGGCAGCCTCGAGGCTCCGACCCGTCATCCAATTCACTGGAAGGATCCTGAATTCCACGATCCAGTTGCGCTGGATCGTGAGATGCGACGTGTATTCGAAATCTGCCATGGCTGCCGTCGCTGCTTTAATCTTTGCGATTCATTTCCGCGGCTTTTCGATCTGATCGACAGCAACCCCACAGAAGATGTCGACGGCGTCAAATCGGAGGATTTCTCAAAAGTCACCGAAGCCTGCACGCTGTGCGACATGTGCTTCATGACCAAGTGCCCTTACGTCCCGCCGCATCCCTGGCAGGTTGACTTTCCGCATCTGTTGCTGCGCCACCGGATTGTGGGTGCGAAAGATAGCAAGACCGGCTTCACTGCGCGCCAGCTTGCGGAGACGGACCGCAATGGGCGGATGACGCGGCCGATCGCAGCACTGGCCAATTGGGCGACTGCGCGTGACAACAAGCCGTCGCGCCGCTTGATGGAAACGCTGCTCGGCATCGACGCGCATGCTTCCCTCCCGAAATTCGCTTCCCACACTTTCCTCATGGAGGATCGCGCGAAGCCGATTTCACCCAATACAAACGCGCCGGCATTTGGGCAGCGCAAGGCCGCTTTGTTCGCGACCTGCATTGTCAATTACAACAAACCGGTCACGGGGATGGCAGCTCGCGCCGTGCTCAATCACCTCGGCGTCGAAACACGGGTGGCATATCCCGGCTGTTGCGGCATGCCCTTTCTCGAGCAGGCCGAATTGGAAAAAGTGGAGAAGCAGGCGGTCAGGATATCCGCCGATCTTTGCCGCCTGATCGACGATGGATTTGAGATCGTAACGCTCACAGCCTCCTGCGGACTGATGCTGAAATTCGAATGGCCCCTGATCGTACCGGACGATCCGAATGTGAAGCGCCTTTCCGAAGCCGTGTTCGATATCGACGAATATGTGCTCGACATCTCAAAGCGCCACGGTTTGCCACCCGGATTGCAGCCGATCCCGGATGGCATCACGGTCCACATGGCATGTCATGCGCGGGCGCAGAACATGGGATCGAAGGCCGCTGAATTGCTTCGGCTGATTCCCGAAACGACAATCGAGGTGATTGAGCGCTGTTCAGGTCACGGCGGCACATTTGGCGTGCTGAAGGGAACGCATTCCGTCGCCATGAAAGTTGGACGCCCCGTGATGAGGCAGATCACGGAGCAGGCGCGTGGGCATGTGGTTTCGGATTGCCCGCTCGCCGCACAGCACCTCGTTCAGGGGGCGCAGGAGATGGCCGCCGCTGAGGGTAAGCAATTACCCGCCAAAGCGCCCGAACATCCGATCGAGCTGTTCGCCCATGCCTACGGATTGATGTGAGGCGGCATGTCAGCGCGTGAACATCGCATTCGCCCATCCGACCTGTTGCCCGCCGAAGTTTATGCGCGGGAAAGGGATGACCGCCGGCGCGCGCTGATTCCCGTAAAGCGTAACCGGCGGATTGAAGTGGGTCCGTTCGTGACATTCTATTTCGAAAATTTTGGGACCATGCTGGCGCAAGTACAGGAGATGCTGCACATCGAGCGCGGCGGCGAATCGCAGATGGAAGGTGAACTGGAAACCTATAATCCGCTGATACCCCAAGGCACGGAATTGATCGCCACGATGATGATCGAGATTGATGAAGCGCCGCGCCGCGCGGCCATGTTGTTGAAGCTTGGCGGGATTGAAGATTGCGTCTGGTTGCAGATTGGACAAGAGCGTGTCGCCGCAAATGCAACCGACTACGCCGATCGTACGACGCCGGAGGGCAAAACGTCATCGGTTCACTGGGTGCGGTTTCGGTTTACGCCGGCGCAGGTGCAGGCATTCAGCAACGCATCGGAGGCGGTCATCCTGGGCATCAGCCACGAAAACTACGGACACATGGCGATAATCCCGGCGGAGAAACGCGCCGAATTGGCCAAGGATTTCGACTGATAAGGACGGGATTTCATCGTCCGCGTGCGGCTCAATGGAACCGGGCCGTACAGCTTGCGTTTGCCACAGGGAGAGCGGGCACAAAATCGCAGGAGATCAGTGATGGCCAAGACCACGCCCAGGCAAAGAAAAACCACCGGACGGGTGATGCATGAATATAAACATGGAGAGCTGAAGCGCGGCAGAGGCGGTAAAGGCGGCAAGGTGAAGAGCCGCAAACAGGCGATCGCCATTGGACTCTCGGAAGCGCGCAAGAAGGGCAAGAAGGTTCCGAAGAAGAAGTCCTCGAAGAAGCGGAAATCGAGCAAACGCAAATCGAAGAAGTAGAACGGCGCTCGATCC
>DATDMO010000440.1:0-5530 GCA_036518755.1 Candidatus Acidiferrales bacterium
GTGGTGCCGTTGACGGGGACCGGGACAGCCAGCGCCCCGGTGGCGAATATTGCGCCAGCGTCGCTGGGATTCGGCAGCCAGATCGTCGCCACATCGAGCGCGCCCGAGAGCGTGACACTCACGAACAAGGGCAGCGCGGCGCTAAATGTGACCGGCATCGCCGTGACCGGAACGAATGCCGCGGATTTTTCGATCGCCGCAGGCGGGACTTGCCCGGCGGGGGGCGGAACCGTGGCGATTGGCTCAAGCTGCACGGTGGCGGTCCGGTTTGCCCCGCATGCAGTGGGCGCGAGTAGCGCGAGCCTGAGCTTCACTGACAGTGCGCCAGGCAGCCCGCAGCAAGTGTCGCTGAGCGGAACCGGGGCACCCACGCCAGATCTCGAGGCGTCGCCCACGAGCCTCAGCTTTGGATCGCAAAGCGTGAACAGCGGCACGCAAGATACGCGTAGCGTGACGATATCGAACGAAGGCAGCACGTCCGCAGGGATCGGGGCGCTATCGTTCTCACCCGCGACGCAAACCGATTTCGCGGTGGCGGGAAACACGTGCACGAGTTTGGGGCCCGGCTCGAAATGCCAGATCACCATTGCCTTCCAGCCTGCGACGGTTGGCGCGCGATCAGCCACGGTGAATATTCCGGGCGCCCAGCCGCCAACCGTCGCGCTTTCTGGAACGGGGACGCAGGCGGGGATTTCTTTTCCGACGAGCTTTGCGTTTCCGCCGCAACTGGCCGGCTCCGCAAGCAGCGCGCAGGGCATCACGGTGACGAACAGCAGCAGCGGTCCTTTTGCGGGCGCGCTGACGGTTACGTCGGTGAGCAAGAGCGGCGCGAATGCGAACGATTTCGCGCTGAAGACGGACGGGTGTACGGGCGCGAGTGTCGCGCCTCAATCGACGTGCGCTTTTCAGGTGGTTTTTCAGCCAGCGCCCGGCGCGACCTGCGGCGCGAATGGAGGCGCGAGAAGCGCGACGCTGCGGCTGACGGACAATGCGCCGGGCAGCCCTCATGGCATTCCGCTGAGCGGGACGGCCATGGAATTTTGTCTGAATGCGGC
The DNA here is from genome assembly GCA_036518755.1 of Candidatus Acidiferrales bacterium. Classification (GTDB taxonomy): domain Bacteria; phylum Acidobacteriota; class Terriglobia; order Acidiferrales; family UBA7541; genus Palsa-295. The sequence goes on from DATDMO010000440.1 coordinate 1,056, forward strand.
ACCGGGGCAGGGGATCAGCGAGCCGATCACGGCGGGGCAATCCGCTACGTTCAACTTGGAAATTGATTCGTCCGCTGGATTCGCGGGGACTGTTCAGCTTGGGTGCACGAATCCTCCACCAATGGGCACGTGCACGGCAACGCCCGCAAGCGTGCAGGTGGGTCCGAGCGCGCCAGGGCCATTTAAGGTTGTGGTCACGACGACGGCGCGGGGATCGGTGGTGCGGCCCGGCGCGACCCGCAATCGAAAGCCGCCGGGGTTGGGCGAATGGGGCGTGGGCGGGGCCGGTATAGCGTTGATGTTACTGCTTTGCGTGGTGCTGGGGATGGGGATTGATTCGAAGCGAAGGAGACAGCCAGTCCGGGTGGTGGCGGCGGAGTTGACGGGTTTGGTTTTGGCGTTGACGATGATGGCTTGCGGTGGCGGAGGATCTGGCGCGGGCGCCGCAGATCCGGTCGCTGCGGGCACGCCGGTGGGGACGTATACGGTGATGGTGACGGCATCGGTGGCGGTGGCCGGGCAGGCGAATGTGGTGAGGACGCTGCCGATTACGATTACGGTGCAGTAGCGGGCGTGTGGAGAAGCAAACCCCCGGGGCTAAGCCCTGATTTAGACCCGAAGCACTTTTCACGGGTTTGAAGGCCCGTGCTTCCACCGGACTGCCAAGGAGGAGTGGGCTAAAGTCCTGCTAGGTTTTGGCGGTTGTTTCTCCGGCATAAATGCAGGGGCTTCCACCGAAAAGCGAAAGAAAGAGCCGGCGAGGCGCCCTTCGACGCTCAGAGCAGGCCGGCGCTATGGGAGGACGACCAGGACGATTTGCCTGCGAGGCGGACGTTACATCGAAGAGAGATTCCTCGACTGCGCGTCCCGGCGCTTCGCGCAAAGGCAAAGGCGCGGGACGCTTCGCTCGTAATGACGACGCATTGGTTGCGGCAGGGTCAGAAGACTTTGATGGCGAGGGGGCGGGGCTGGGGGCCGGTGGGGATGAGGGTGATGAGGCTAGAGGTTTGGGTGCGGATGACGGCGAGGTCGTCGGAGGCGGTGTCGACTACGGCGAGGATGTCGCCGCCGGGGGTAAGTTCGGCGGTGACGGGCGATTGTCCTATGGAGATGGGGCGCGCGACTTGGCGGTTGCCGATTGCGACGGGAACAACGTGGCCGGCGGCCGAATCTGTTGCGTAGAGGGTGGCGCCGTCGGAGGAGAGTGCGCCGGCCATGGGCGACATGCCGAGGAGGAGAAAGTCCCCCACCTCGTTGGTCTGGGTATTGACGACCAGCAGGCCGTGAGCGTCGCCCGAGGGAACGTAGAGTTCGCCGCCATCGGGCTTGAGGATCAGGTCATTCGGAGCGCCGCCCAGGGAGAGGTTTGTGAGCAGGCCAAGATTTTTCAAGTCGATGACGGAAATTTCGTCTTTCGCACTGGAGGTGACGAAGGCTTTGGAGGCGTCAGGCAAGATCGCGATTTGACCAGGGGCGGGCGCAACCGGCACGGCGCCCAGAAGCGCGAGGGAAGCGGCGTCGAATACGGAGACGGTAGAATCGCCGCGATTCGAAACGAGCACCGTTTTTCCGTCTGGAGAAACGCGAATGGCCGACGGCTCGCGGCCCGTGGCGGCTCTGGCGACGACTGTGCGCGATTGGCAATCGATTTCGACGAGCGTGTTTGGCTTGGCGGCGGTGACGTACGCGCGGGCGCCATCGTCTGAGAAATCCAGCGCCGAAGGAGCGGCGCCAACCGGAATGTGCGCGACCACGCTATCGCTTGGGGAGTCGAGCACCCAGACGTAACCGCCCGAAGGACTGAGTCCCCAAATTTCCTTGCGGGATGGGTTGGCGCGGACGGCGGTAGGCGAGGGGCCGACGGGAATCGTCGCGACAGGGGAAAGCTTGACGAGGTCAATGGCGGTGATTGTGCCGTCGCCGGTGTTGCCCACGTAAGCGAAAAGATGAAGGCCTGGGCGAAGGAATGAAGGACGCAGCTCAAGGGCTACTTCGCTGAAGGCAAAACCTCCCAGGAGCACGAGCAAGAAAAGAAGGCGGTAATTGAGGCGGATCTTCATTCGAGGTGCAGTTTAAGCCAGATAACGAGGGCGGGCGATAGGGAAAAACGAAAGTTCACGCGGCTTCCGCATGGATCGAGCATCGGCGGAGGATCGAAGAGAGGTTCTTCGACTGCGCGTCCCGGCGCTTCGCGCAAAACCAAAGACGCGGGACGCTCCGCTCAGAATGACTTCCAACCCCACCGCAGTTAACTGCGGGATTGGAGGCGCGAGGCGGAATCGAACCGCCGATGAAGGTTTTGCAGACCTTTGCCTTGCCACTTGGCGACCGCGCCCTTATGAAACCAACGGAATAAAACGATCATAGCAAAGGGTCGGCGACGTTTCTAGCGGTCGGCATGCAGACGCGAAGACCGCCGCGTATGAAGAATTGATTGTGCGGGCGAATGGGCAGGTGTAGAGTGGCGCACCAGAAACAGGCCGATTTTCGGTCAAACCCTGCGAACCCTTATAAGAGATCAACCGCGATGGACGGACCGTGTCGGAGTCCGTTCACTCAGACGATTGGCTGGAACCGACGAAAAGGAGACTGCGCATGAAGAAAAGTCTGTTGGCAGTGGTGGCGGTGAGCTGGCTGGTGTGCGGCGCGGCGGCGCTGCGCGCGCAAGATGAAACCACTGGGCCGCCGCCCAAAGTGCTGGTCATCAACCGCGAGATGGTCAAGGTCGGCAAAGGGGCAGCGCACGCGAAGAATGAAGCGGCGTGGGTGCGCGCTTTCATGGCGGCGAAGGCACCGGACCGGTATTTGGCAACAACGTCGATGAGCGGACGGAACGAAGCGACTTTCTTCGAGGGATTCGACACCTACGCGGCATGGGGCGAGGCGGACAAGTATGACAATCAGCCGAAAGTGACGGCGCTGACTGGGCCGCCGAGCGAGAAGGATGCCGACTACGTCTCCGAAGGAAGGACAGAGGTGGCGACGTTCAATGAAAAATGGAGCTGGAAGCCGAACATGAACATCACCGAGATGCGCTACTTCGAGTTGGAAACGATTCGGATGCGTCCGGGGCACGACAAAGAATGGGAAGAGCTGATCGCGTTGTACCAAGGGGCAGCCACGAAAATGAATCTGGACGAGCACGACATTTTTTATGAAGTGCGGTACGGGGCGCCAGCAGGGACCGTGCTGATATTCACGCCGAGAAAGGCGCTGGGGGAGCTGGACGCGGCGATGGGCACGGGGAAAGCGTTTCAGGAGGCGCTTGGTGAGCAGGGGCGAGAACAGTGGGCGAAATTGGTGGAGGAGACTGTGGCGGCGGACTCAACGGAAGTACTCGAGTTCAGCCCGGAAATGAGCTATCCGCCGGAGGCTTGGGTGAAGGCTGACCCAAGCTACTGGAAGCCCAAGGCGATGATGGGCGGAAAGTCAGCGGCCGGCGCGAAGAAAGCGGCCGAAACGCCGGCGCCCAAGGAATAGCGGGCCGGGAAGGCGCGTCCGAAGACGGAAAAAGTTGCGCGGCTGGATGCGGCGCGATCGTGGGTGTGTGCGCCTGTGTTTGCGCGGTAGTGCGGGTTCGGCTAAAATAGTGAATGGATCCCGGACAACCTGAGGGAATGGCGGCCGACAACCATCGAGTCGAGTTGACGTTCGACCCCGCCGATGAGTATCGTCCCGAGCCGCTTCCACCACCCGAAATTCCAGCGTGGAAAGATGGGAGCCTGCGAATTGGGATACATACGTCCATCGCAGGCGATGTTGTAGGCGCGCTCGAAATGGCGCATGGAGTGGGCGCCAACACGCTGCAAATATTTTCGTCGAGCCCGCGGATGTGGGATCGGGGCGCGGTCCGCATTTCGGAAGCGGACGCAGCACGATTTCGGGCGCGGCGCAGGGAATTGGGGCTGGGGCCGCTGGTCGTTCACAGCAATTATCTGATTAATCTGGCGTCGCCGAATCGCGTGCTGCGAACGCGGTCGGTGCAGGCGTTTCACCGGGAAATTGTGAGGGCGACGGCGCTGGGAGCCGATTACCTGGTGCTGCATCCCGGGAGCAGCATGGGCGGGAGCGTTGAGAGCGCGATCGCGGCCATCGCACTGGGACTGAAGCAGGCGGCGCGCGGCTCGAAACCGGGCGATCTGCAAATCCTTCTTGAAAATACCGCGGGGCATGGAAGTTCGATCGGGTCGAAATTTCATGAACTGAGAGCGATCGTCGACGCGTGCCCGGAATTGAATTTGGGAGTTTGCGTCGACACAGCGCACCTTTTCGCCATGGGGTGGGATATTCGGACCGCGCACGGTCTCGAAGCCGCGCTTGGCGAGATCGATAAGACGGTGGGGCTGCACCGCGTGCTGGTAGTGCACGTAAATGATTCGAAAATGGCCCTGGGAAGCAGGGTCGACCGGCACGAGCATATAGGAAAGGGCAAGATCGGGCTCGACGCGTTTCGAATGGTTCTGAAGCATCCTCTT
>DATDMO010000441.1:0-3804 GCA_036518755.1 Candidatus Acidiferrales bacterium
CTGCGCCAAGGCGGACACGATCCAAAGAAAGTTTACGCCGCGTATAAAGCCGCGGTGGAGCACAAGGGATCCCCGACCGTCATCCTGGCGCGCACGATTAAAGGCTACGGACTTGGCGAAGCAGGCGAAGGGCGAAACGTCACGCACCAGCAGAAGAAAGTTGACGAAGATACTCTTCGGCACTTCGGCCAGCGTTTCGGCTTGAACATTACCGAAGATCAAATCGCCACGGTGCCGTTTTACCGGCCGCCCGACGACAGTCCTGAGATTCAGTATATGCGGGAGTGTCGCGCAAGGCTCGGCGGCTACGTGCCGCAACGCAAAGTCCGCTCGAAGGCGTTGGTGGGACATCGCAGCGAATTATTCGAGGAATTTCTGACGGGAAGCGAAGGCCGGGAGGTTTCGACGACGATGGCGTTCGTCGGAATGCTGCGAAAGATGCTTCGCGATCCGGAAATCGGCAAACTGGTTGTCCCCATCGTTCCCGACGAGGCGCGCACGTTTGGCATGGAATCTCTATTTCGGCTAGTTGGAATCTATAGCAGCCGCGGGCAGCGCTACGAGCCCGTTGATATGAATACACTGCTCTATTACAAAGAGGCCAAGGACGGGCAGATCCTGGAAGAGGGGATCACCGAAGCCGGGTCCATGTCGTCGTTTATCGCGGCGGGTTCCGCTTACGCGACTCATGGAATCAATACGATTCCCTTTTTCATTTTCTACTCGATGTTCGGATTGCAGCGTGTTTGCGATTTGATCTGGGCCGCGGCGGACACACGGTGTCGCGGCTTCCTTTTGGGTGGCACCGCCGGCCGCACAACGCTGGCAGGCGAAGGTCTGCAGCATCAGGATGGCAACAGCCACGTGCTCGCGCTTCCCATACCGACACTGCAAGCCTACGATCCCGCGTTCGCCTACGAACTCGCGGTGATCATCGAAAACGGCATCGAGCGAATGTATAACAAGGGCGAAAGTATTTTTTACTACATTACGGTGATGAATGAACCCTACGCGATGCCTCCCATGCCGGATGGCGTCCGCGATGGCATCCTGAAGGGAATGTATCGCTACAAAGCTGCGGCTGAGGCCAAGTCCAAACTTCGCGCGCAGCTTTTCGGAAGCGGCGCGATCCTTCGCGAGGTGATCCACGCGCAGGAAATTTTGGCGGAGAAATACCATGTCGCCGCCGACGTCTGGAGCGTTACCAGCTACAAAGCGCTTTACAGCGACGGCCTCGAAGCGGAGCGCTGGAACCTTCTGCATCCAACCAAGAAGCCGCGCGTGCCCTACGTCACCGCGTGCCTCGCGGATGCTCCCGGAGTTTTTGTGGCCGCGACGGATTATCTGAAGGCGCTTCCAAATCTCGTCAGCCGGTGGATGCCGAGGCGGTTGGCCTCGTTGGGTACGGATGGCTTTGGACGCAGCGAGAGCAGAACTTCACTCCGTGACTTTTTTGAGGTTGACGCGCGCTTCATTACCCTGGCCACCCTTCACGAGTTGCTGCTCGAGGGAAGAATTCAAGCTTCGGTTGTTCAGCAGGCGATCAAGGACCTTCAAATTGATGTGGAAAAAGCCGATCCGCTCACAACCTAAAGCGGCATCCGAGTGCCGCTCGACTTAGCGCGGTTTCGCTTGACGAAATCAGCCGCTTTCCGCAACAATTGAAGAAGAGGCTCGCCTCGAGCGTTACGCTCTAAACTCAAGGTTTGGGCAACGAAGAACGGCTACAGCGCGCTCTAATAGGAATGACGAGGTAACATACCATGGGAAAAATTGTCGCAGCATACGCCACCGTGCACGCCCCGCAGCTTTTTGACCGTCCGCCCAGCGAAGACCCCAAGCAACTCGATGCCGATATCGCCGCCATGCGTCAGATAGGCAAGGAATTGGAGGAAACCAAGCCCGACGCCGTGATCGTGATCGCCAGCGACCATCTGGAAACCTTTTTCCTCAGTTCTGTTCCCACATTCGCGATCTTGTCCGGCGAGTATTCCCACGCTGAGTTTGCCGGCCGGAAGTACGAATTGAAGATCCACGAGGCGCTAACTGAAGACCTGCTCGATAAACTCATGAAGGCCGGTTTCGATCTGGGCTACTCGCAGGATGCGGTGCTCGGACACGCGTTCGCGGCGGTCTATGAATGGGTGATCGAGAAGCGCCCGATCCCGGTAGTGCCGATTTTCGTCAACGCGTATCTTCCGCCACTGCCGACTGCCAAGCGCTGCGCGGAACTCGGTAAAGCCATTGCCAAGGTTATCGCCGACCGCCCAGAGAAAGTCGCGATCGTCGCCAGCGGGGGAATGTCGCACTTTCCCGGCACCTGGAAATATCCCAAGCCGGACTTCGACTTCGACTACTGGGCCATTTCGCAGATGGAGAAGGGAAACCACCAGGCGCTCATCAATTTGACCAACGAGCAATTGGACGAGGTCGGCAACACCGAGATGCTTTCGTGGATAATCATGTTCGGCGCAATCGGAAACCAGCCGGGCGAACTGGTCACTTATCAGCCGACGTGGCATCACGGCCACGCGGTGATGCGCTTCATGCCGCTCAAGGGAACGGGTCCATCCAAGGAAGGTGCCACGGCGGCCAAGAAATATGAATTCAAGGGTGGTTATGAATTCTACAAGCACCCCTCTCCGGCGGCGTACAAACTGAACAAGGTTTTGTACGATAGCCGGTTCAAGCGCGAGCTCCGGCTTCGCCTGGTGCACGATCTACCTTCGGTGGCGAAAGAATATGGCATGACGCCCGAGGAAGCCAAAGTTCTGGAGACTCTACAGGACGACGACATCGAGAAGTTCCGGGACGGACAAGTCCATCCGCTCGTCGAAGCCGGTGCGCATCCGCTGGGCATGTGGATGGCTGTGATCCGCATGCACGCCGAGCTGCGCAAGCTTCGTGCCGCCAAGGAAGAAACTGGAAAGGCGCCCGCCGCCTAGTAATTTCGACGAGCGGCTTCAGTATGCCGGTGTCAGGCTCGTCCCCAAGACGAAAAGAGAATCCCTGTTTGGCGCTGTGGTTTGCGCGACGGACTTTCAACGGCCACTGATCCACAATTCAGAGTGAGGGAGCGAATATGAAGGTCGGTGTCGCTGGGCAGGGCGCTTTCGGCGTGAAGCATTTGGAGGCCATGGCCGCCATTCCGGGTATAGAAGTGATCACTCTCACAGGCGGGAATCAGGTTGCCACCGAGGAGGTAGCCAAGAAATTTAAGATCCCTCATTGGACCGGCGATCTCGGCGAAAGCCTAAAACAGCCCGGCCTTGAAGCGATGATTCTCGCCACGCCCACCGGAATGCACGCCAAGCAAGGCGAGCAATGTATGCGAGCAGGGAAACACGTGCACATCGAGATTCCCATCGCGGATTCGTTGGCGGATTCCGAGCGCTTGGTCAAAGTTCAGAAGGAGACGGGCGTCGTCTGCATGGGCGGCCACACACGCCGCTTCAATCCTAGTCACCAATTCGTTCACAAGAAGATCAAGGCCGGAGAGCTGAAAGTTCAGCAGATGAATGTGCAGACCTACTTCTTCCGGCGCACCAATATGAATGCGGCCGGGAAGCCTCGAAGCTGGACCGATCATCTCCTCTGGCACCACGCTTGCCACACCGTGGACCTGTTCCAGTATCAGACCGGCGAATTGGTTTCGGACTGTTACGCCGTGCAGGGGCCGATGCATCCTGAGCTAAAGATCGCGATGGACATGGGGATCGTGATGAAGGTGCCGTCGGGAGCGATTTGCACGCTCTCTCTTTCTTTCAATAATAAGGGCCCGCTGGGCACGCGCTTCCGCTACAT
>DATDMO010000442.1:0-3011 GCA_036518755.1 Candidatus Acidiferrales bacterium
TTCGCGACGTGTTTGCCCGAAACCACTTTTGCGGCGGCGCGCAAGTCTTCGATCCTGGAATTCGTGCATGAGCCGATGAAAACGCGATCGAGTTTGATCTCTTGCATCGGGGTGCCAGGCTTCAGGTCCATGTAGGCGAGGGCATTTTCGGCGGCTTTGCGGTCAACGGGATCCTGGAAGGAGGCGGGGTCGGGAACGCGGCTGGTAACCTGAGTGACCATGCCGGGATTTGTTCCCCAGGTGACCATAGGGGCGATGTCTGCTGCCTGGAGAGTGACGACCGTATCGTATTTCGCGCCCGGGTCGGTGACCAGGCTTCGCCAATACTCGACCGCATCCTGAAACTGCTTGCCATGCGGCGCGAAGGGGCGCCCTTCGACGTATGCGAACGTGGTTTCATCCGGTGCGACCATTCCGGCGCGCGCGCCGCCTTCGATGGACATGTTGCACATGGTCATGCGGGCTTCCATCGAAAGGCTGCGAATAGCCTCGCCGGTGTATTCCACCACGTGGCCATTGCCGCCGCCGATTCCGATTTTGCCGATGATGGCGAGAATGATGTCTTTTGCGGTGACGCCGCGCGGGCGCTTGCCCTGCACGTCAATCTTCATGGTCTTCGATTTGAACTGAGACATGCACTGCGTGGCGAGAACGTGCTCCACCTCGCTGGTGCCGATGCCGAAGGCCAGCGCGCCGAATGCGCCGTGAGTCGCCGTGTGGCTATCGCCGCAGACGATCGTGGTACCCGGCAGCGTGATTCCCAGCTCGGGGCCAATCACATGGACGATGCCCTGATTGCGGCTCTGCATATCGAAAAGATTGATTCCGGATTCTTTGCAATTTTTCTCGAGCGCTTCGAACTGCGCGGCGGCGTCCGGGTCGGCGACGGGAATCGCGCGGTTTTTGGTTGAGACGGAGTGGTCCATCACCGCAAAGGTCAGTTCGGGGCGGCGCACCTTGCGTCCCGCAGCCTTAAGTCCCGCAAAGGCTTGCGGGGAGGTGCCCTCGTGGACGAGGTGCCGGTCGATGTAGATCAGCGAAGGCTGGCCGGGTTCCTCGTGCACGACGTGCGCGTCCCAGATTTTTTCGTAGAGTGTTTTAGGAGCCATAAGCGCTGCTATTGTGTCCCTTCAGACCCATTGTAACAAGAGCGAAACGGCTCCGCCAATTGAACCCGGAATCGACCGGCGGGGCTTGTGAAGAGAAAAACGCCCCTCTGGGAAGAGTGTCGATTAGACATGGCTGCCGTCCTTTGTTTTCTATGATTTGGATCACGTTCTATTCGGCACTGTGCGTCGAGCAGAAACACGAGGGAGATGCCTCGTCCGGTGAAATTCAAAGGTACCGTCCCTGACGGCAGTCCTCACCGGAACTCTCATGGAACGGCGCCGGGCGGGTTGCGCGCTCCGCGCTGATCCATTCGAATGTCGTGGTCAAATCAAGCTCCTTTCCGGCGTGACGTCCGCCTGACTCAACGCTAACACGGGAGTGGCCCAGTTTTGTCAAGTAGCGCCTGTGGACTTTTTTGGAAGCTGGAGGCTTGAGGCTGGAAGCTGGAAAATCGAATATGCGTAGCGCCGCATGATACCATCGCGGTACTTGACGGCAGAGGTGAAGCCGCAAATGCGAACTCCAGTGATCTGCTTACTGTTGGCCCTTACTTCGCTCCCCCTTATGGGAGCGCAGTCGGATGCCCCGGCGCATCCCGCCGCCCCGCTCAAATACTCTCCAGGCGACCCCGCCATTGACGGGTCAAGTCTCAAGCCCTACAAGAACGCCTGGAAAGTAGTTTACGCATTTCCGGGCGAAGAGCCCTTTCTGGTGGGCACCTGGACAGATGAATTGACAGAAACCGAGGCTGGAGGCCGCCGCTTGTTCAAGCGAACACAAATGGCCGACTATGCCAAGTACAACATTGTTAGCACTTACGTGAATGTTTTCGACCCAAAGACCATGGCGCCGATCTCACAGGACTTTAGACGCAGCGATACGGGTGAGTGGGCACACCGCGATTTCGATGGCGCCAGCGTGAAGTTTCGCCGGCAATCGAGCACTCAGGCCAAACTTGAAACGGGCGAGCTGAAGCTTTCAGGTCCCGTGTTTGACTACAACGGCGGCATGTACGGAGTATTACTGGCCGCGCTCCCGCTCAAGGAAGGACTCAAGGCCTCCCTGCCTACGCTTTCCGAGGACCGTGACGAACAAGAATGGGTGACCGTGACCGTTGGCAAACCGGAGCTTGTCGATGCCGGCCCAGGGAAGCAAATAATGGCGTGGCCGATCGATACTGAAGCGAAGTATGCGAATCAAAGCCACAGCATTTTTTGGGTCAGCAAGGAATCTCCCTACGTCATCAAGCTCGTGACTATCATACCCGGGGCGAAGTGGGTGACGGTCACGCTCAGCATGATCTGAAACCGCAACTTGAACGTGCCTTCGGATACATCCGCAGGCGACAGTCGATGCAATCCGCCATCCTCGGGCGGTTTTGCTGGCGCGCGGCCTAGCGGACGGTGGCGGTGGCGCCGTCGAGTTCGACGGTGGTGCCAGGGGCGAATTGTTCGCGGCGGACGTAGCCCATTCCAATTGCGGCGCCGGCCGCAGGAGAGAATGCGGCGCTGGTGACGAACCCTATTTCTGCTTCGCCTGCGCGGAGTTTTGTGCCGGGCGCGGGCGGCTGCGATGTGGAAAATTGCAGGGAGACACGCTTGCGATTCACATGGCCGCGCGAGCGAACGCGCTCGACGATTTCCTGTCCTGTATAGCAGCCCTTGTTGAAGCTGATGTGCGTATCTTCCAACGCGGCTTCGTGGGGAATCATGGCATCGTTGAAGTCGGCAGGGAACCAGGGGACGCCGGCTTCGAGGCGCAGCGAGTTGAGTGCAGACATGCCAATTGGTTCGCCGCCGTGGGCACGCGTTGACGCTAGGAGCCTTTGCCAAATTGCATGGAGCGCAGCGCGGCCGGCAATCAATTCGGCGCCGGACTGGCCGAAATGCGAGCGCCGCATC
>DATDMO010000443.1:0-4060 GCA_036518755.1 Candidatus Acidiferrales bacterium
TCGCCGTACTCAATTCCGTTGTGGACCATTTTTACGAAATGTCCCGCGCCGGCCGGGCCGACGCGTCCCCAACCCTTGTCCGGCCCCGGGGCAAGCGTTTGAAAAATCGGCGCAAGCCGCTTCACCACATCCGCATCGCCGCCAACCATCATGCTGTAACCCTCAGTCAAGCCCCAGACGCCCCCGCTCGTGCCGCAGTCCACAAAGTTCATTTTTTTCTGCTGAAGCGCCGTCGCGCGGCGCAGCGAATCCTTGTAATAAGAGTTCCCGCCGTCAATGATCGTGTCGCCCGGCGTCATATGAGGCGTCAGCAAATCGATGGTCTGGTCTACCGGCGCTCCGGAAGGGACCATCAGCCAGATGGCTCTCGGCGTTTTCAGTTGCCCAACCAATTTCTCGAGCGAATCGATTCCCGCCGCTCCTTTGTCCACCACGCGTTTCACCGCCGCGGCATCGCGGTCGAATCCGATCACGCGGTGCCCTCCGCGCACCAATCGCTCGGTCATAAATGCGCCCATCTTCCCCAGCCCAATCATTCCCAGTTCCATTGAATTTCTCCTTAGCAATGAAGTCTCTATTCCTCAGTGACCCGTAGCCGTGGCGGCGGCAGTGATGCCGAGGCGCGCCAAGTCGTCGCGAAGCTGCGCCACGTTGTGAAATTGTATCGTGTGCATGCCCATCTCGCGCGCGCATTCGAGGTTCAAAGCGCGGTCGTCGATCAAGACACATTCGGCGGGATCGCGCTTCGTGATTTTGAGTGCCAGGGAGTAAATGCCTCGATCCGGCTTACGCACGCCGAGGTAGCACGAACTGAAAAACACCTCGAAATAATCCCGCAGATGGAATGTCCGTATTCGGTATTCGTTGATCTCGAGCGATTCATTGTTCAGCGTGGCATTCAGATAGCGCCGCGTCTTCGCAAGCTCGCCAAGAAACGCCAGCGGCTCGGGACACGCCTGCGACTGCTCGAACATGAACTGTTTGAATTCATCGGACGTGAAGGGACGCTCCCGATAGAAAACCACGCGCCGCAAATATTCGTCGAGAGTGGCCTTGCCGCATTCGAAGGCGTTTAGCATCAATTCGTGGCGGTCCTCGAACTCCGTCCAATCGAGATGGAATTTCGCGACAGCCTTCTGGCGTGAACCGCGGTCCCACCCATTCGTGAGGATCACTCCGCCGTTGTCCCAAAATAATGTGCGAACGTCGGGCATCATGTCTTGCCGCCAATCAACAACGGCTCTCCCATTATCCTCGATTCGCCGTATACGCCGACCAGAATTCGATGCACGGGCCGGGCCGTCGGCCTCTTCGAGAAACGGAAATTCGTGAATATTACGCGATGGCGGCCACCGCGTGAGCGCGAGCGTGCCAAACCGAGGCGAACATAGTCCACAGCAATTGCCCCTTGCGGCACGTTGCACGCTGTGGCAGCGTAAACTTGGCGGTGTATGGTGAGATGAGAGTCGGACGTGCAGAGCCGAAGTCGATGCGGAGGGTGACGGGAACACCGCTTCGCCCGAGCGCATTCAATCGGCCGCTCACCAGCCATTCGTCGCTGTATCCTAATCGCAACTCAAGGCGAGTAGAATGCATCGCAACTCATTCAAAACAAAGGATCGGCGCGCACTCTACTCGACACACCGGCCAGAGGGGCTTTTCCCCAAGTCGTGCTCCAGCGGAGGCACCAACTAGATGAAGACGAACTTCAGCAAGGAACTGATTGCCTCGCCGGGCAAGAAGGTGAAACTCGAAAAATGGGATCCCGAAGACACCCTCGGCTGGGACAAGGGCCACAAAGCCAAGGCCAGCGTTGAGAAAGCGATCGAGAAACTGGACAAGCTGCAATACCTTCTCTACGCCGAGCACAAGCGTGCGCTGCTCATCGTCCTCCAAGGAATGGATGCAGCCGGCAAGGACGGCACCATTCGCCATGTCATGGTTGGCGTGAATCCGCAAGGCTGCGTTGTAACTCCCTTCAAGAAACCATCCGTCGAGGAGAGCGAGCACGACTTTCTCTGGCGCATCCACAAGGCCGTCCCGCAGCATGGCGATATTGGAATCTTCAACCGGTCTCACTATGAAGATGTTCTAGTCGTGCGCGTTCACAAATTGGCGCCGAAGGAGATTTGGTCGCGCCGCTACGATGAAATCAACAATTTCGAGGCCATTCTGCACGAGAACAGCGTGACCATCCTGAAATTCTTCCTGCACATCAGCAAGGACGAGCAGAAGCGCCGCTTCCAGCAGCGCATCGACGATCCGGACCGGCGATGGAAAATCTCCGAGGCGGACTTCGCCGAGCGAAACTTCTGGGACGATTACATCGGCGCCTATGAAGACGCTCTCACCAAATGCAGCACGCATCACGCGCCTTGGTACATTATTCCTTCGAACAAAAAATGGTTTCGCAATCTCGCCGTTTCGCACATCATCACTGAGACGCTGGAAAGCATGCACATGAAATTTCCGCCGCCCACCATCGACGTGAAAAAGCTGAAATGGCGTTGATCGGCGCTTGCCCGGTTACTTGGCCCAAAGTTTTGCAACTGAATCGCGCGACCCTACGTCCTTGACAAGATACGGAGCCGCACATAATGTAGGGCGGTTTTGTGCAACGCGCCGCAGAACGGCGCCTTTTTCTTTGAAATGGGGACTCCTATAAATGCAGGCACCGAACGCACCGGAAATTTTCAAATGGCTTCAAGATACCTCCGTCGGTTCGCACATTTCGGATTCGCTGTGGCTCTTCCCCCTCATTGAAAGCATCCACGTATGGGGCATCGTCATACTAGTCAGCGCGACGGGCATGCTCGATCTGCGCCTTCTGGGCCTTGTGCTGAAGGAGCAGCCGGTCTCAAAGCTAAATAGGACACTTCTGCCTTGGGCTTGGTGCGGTTTCGGGATCATGGTTATTTCCGGCACGCTCTTGTTTTCCTCCGAGGCCACCAAGCTCTACAACAACGGCGCCTTCCTGCTGAAGATGGTCCTGATCTTACTGGCCGGAATAAACGCTCTGGTTTTTCATACCACGATATATCAGCGCGTCGACAAATGGGACGTTTCGGCGGTAACGCCGGTCGCGGCGAAGCTGGCTGGGGCATTTTCGCTCGTGCTTTGGGTGGGCGTGATTTTCGCCGGACGATGGATCGCCTACTGGTAATGCCCGCGAAAATGGGCGCTCGATGATTGTGCATTGTCGAGTGGCTTCGAATTCCAACCGTGGACGCCGTTTTGGAACCGCTGGGATCCTCAGGGGGAATGCGATGACACCCATTCGGCGAGCGGCGATTTGGGCGCTCGTCTTGCTTTCAAGCGGATTGGCGGCGAACGCTCTTCGCGCCGGCCGGGCAGCCGCTCAGGATTCCCCGGTCGCCAAGCCCGCCGCAGAGGATCTTCAGGGCAAGCAAGCCTTCGAGGCGCGCTGTTCCACCTGCCATGGTTTGGATGGCGGCGGCGCGGTGGGTCCCAACGTTCAGGGCGTTCCGTTTCGCCTGGGCGTTGATGTGGTCGCAAACATTATTAGGAACGGTATGAGCGGTGGAATGCCCGCCTTCGCCGGTCAAATGACCGACGCCGAAATTCAGCAGGTCGTCGCGTACCTTTTGTCCCTCACGCCAAAGGACACTGGCAAAGTGACCGGCGATCCCGCGAAAGGCAAGGAAGTATACGATTCGAGCGGCTGCGCCGGCTGCCACATTGTAGGAGGAGAAGGCAGCGGTATCGGGCCCGAGTTGACCGATGTTGGCAAGCTGCGCGGGGCAACCTACCTGCGCAACACTTTGTTGTATCCGGGATCCGATTTGCCCCAAGCGCACATTTTCCTCGAAAGCGGCGGCCAACTCGATTTCTTGTACGTGCATGTCGTCACCAAGGACGGCCACGCGTTCGACGGCACTCGCGCCGCGGAAGATTCTTTCCATATCGTTATCAAGGACGCGAAGGGCGACTTCCGTTCGTTCCGGAAGGCCGATCTGCGCGAATTGAAAAAGGAACCGGGTAAGAGCTTGATGCCGAGCTTCAAAGACAAGCTGTCCGATACGCAACTCAACGATCTCGT
>DATDMO010000444.1:0-9635 GCA_036518755.1 Candidatus Acidiferrales bacterium
TCCCTCTCGCGCGGGAGCTGAAGGTTATCCGGAAGCGCGCGCTTGGCGTGCGTTTTCGGATTGAGACTCCGCCGGTCTCCTGGCTTGGCGAATGGTGGTCCCGATACATCTGGGACTGCGGCGCGGCCTTCCCATCCCGCCATCGAATCTCGATCGATTCGCTGGGCGGTCCAGTGGCGCGCACCAAAAAACTTCCGCCTTACAGTCGCGCGGCGGCGACGGCTTTTCACCGTCTTCCCGTGCGCGGAGTCTCGTTGTGATTGTTTGCGGCGCTTGATGCTTCAAACCCGCGCCGTTTGCGAAGGCCTAAGGCGCCTTTGCGATTGGAAAAAACTACAAATCTACTGCCCGCTCCTCAGAATCACGCGCGGCCGTCCGCTCGGGCTCATCTCGACTTCAAGCGGCGCCTCAAACACCTCTTCCAGCAACGCGCGCTCATAGACTTCCGCGGGCATCCCCACGCGCAAACATTTGCCTTTGTGGAGCAGCACGATCCGATCGCAAAACTCCGCGGCCAAATCGAGCTCGTGTGTCACGACCAAGACTGCGTAACGATTTTCATCCGCCAGCCGGCGCAACCGTCGCAGCAGTTCCACTTTGCCGCCGATATCCAAGTGCTGCGTCGGCTCGTCAAGCAGCAGCAGCGACGGCCGCTGCGCCAGCGCACGCGCTAAAATCACGCGCTGCTTTTCGCCGCCGGAAAGTCGTTCCATCCATCGATCGCGAAACGCGTCCGCCCCCACTTGTGCCAGCGCGTTTCCGGCGTGCAAGCAATCTTCCGCCGATTCGAAGCGCAGCCGCCGCCCGTATGGATAGCGGCCTTGCAACACGTACTCCCACACTCGCAGCGGGAACAGAAGCTCGCTTTCTTGCTGCACCAGAGCGATCTGCTGCGCGCGTGTCCGCAAATCGATCTGGCTCACTTCTACGCCGTCAATTTCGATCCTTCCGGATAACGGCTTGTTTAGCCCGGCAATCAAGGTGAGCAGCGTGGATTTGCCGCTGGCGTTAGGACCCAGGATCGCAATCAGCTCGCGTTGCTGCGCTTGGAAGCTCACCGGACCCAGCGCAAATTTTGGGGCGGAGCGATCGGTGGCCGCGTATGCATAGCTCGCCTGCTCGACTTTGAGCCGCAACACCGGTTGCCTCGCGGCCGTGACGGCCGGCGCCGTCACCGAAGCGTTGCTTGGCACTGCGCCGCTCATCTCACTCTCCGCCGCATCAAGTAAATAAAAACAGGCGCGCCCGCGATCGCCGTCATCGCGCCTACCGGCAATTCCGTGGGAGACACAACCGTCCGCGCCAGCGCATCCGCGAGCACGATCAGAATCGCGCCGCCCATGGCGGACGTCGGAATCAGCAGCCGGTAGTCCGTCCCAAACATCATGCGCATCAGGTGCGGTACCAGCAGCCCGACGTATCCGATTGCGCCACTCACTGACACGGCCAGGCCGGTGAGCACGGAGGCCGCCACGTAAACGACCAGTTTCACGCGATTCACGTTGACGCCAAGGTGCCGCGCCTCTTGCTCGCCGGTGAGGATCAGATTCAAATCCGACGCGGTGGTGTAAATCGATCCCACCGCGACGATCATCACGAGGTACAGCCATCGTGAATCAACCGTGGGCCGCGAAGCCAGATCGCCCATCAGCCAGAACGCCATCCCTCGGAGATCGCGCCCGCTCAGCGTGGTCATCATGAACATGATCACGGCCGAGAGAAACGACGCGGTCACAATTCCTGCCAGCAAGAGAGTCGAGCTATCGAGTTGCCCGCCGCGGCGTCCCAGAAAATACACAGCTGCGGTTGTCACACCAGCCCCCACGAAGGCGGCCACTTGAATTGCGCCCGGCGTGTGCGGTGCGACAATCAGCCCGATAATCGCACCCAGGGCCGATCCGCTTGAAATCCCCAGCACGTACGGATCGGCCAGTGGATTTCGCAAAAGCGCTTGAAAACCCGCGCCCGCCGTCGCGAGCGATGCCCCTACGACAATTCCCAGCAAAATGCGCGGCAATCGAATCTCGAAAATCACATCGCGGAATTCCGCCGGGATGGCATCCCAGTGGCGGAGAACCCCATTTACCAGTGTCAACACGATATCGCGCACCCCAATGGGATACGCACCTACGCGCAGCGAGATCACCATGGCCGCAAACAGCACGCCGGCAAGCCCAATGCAAATCCATGCCACGCGCTGGGGCGTCAGAGGTCGCATTCAGCGCACCTGCTGGCGATCGGAGCAACAGCGAGCGATGCCAACGCCGTTTGCGATTTATTTCCATTTGACCGGATCGCGCGAGCTTCTGAAAACGCCCGTGGATGCAACTGTCGCGCAAGCTTTTCGATCACATCCACGAGTCCGGGCGACGGCCGTATCACTTCTTCGCTCACGTCAACCACATGCCCCTGCTCGACAGCATCCAAATCTCTCCACACCGGTCGCGCGCGCAAATCCGCAAGCTCTGTCGCGGCTTCCCCCCCATGATCGTTCGTGAAGATGATGTAGTCCGGCTGCAGCCGCACTACTTCCTCGATGCTCAGGCGCGGCCATTTCTGCCTTGACACCAGCACGGATTCGGCGCCGGCCCATCGCAGCGCGTCTGCAATGAAAGTATTCTGCCCGATGGTCTGCAGCGGCTCCAGCCACACGACAAAGAGCACATGGACCATCGGCCATTCGCTCAGCCGTGCGCTCACTGCATCGAGGCGCTGTTGCAGTTTCCCAACGAGATCCATTCCCTGCTTCGGCACGCCGATCACGTCCGCCATATGCTGAATTGAATCGAGCATCCCGCGAACGGTCTCGGGATCCGTGGTGTAGACGGCAATTCCCAGATTCTTCAGCGCGTCAGCCGTGTCAACGCGATTGATCGAAGTCGTCGCGAGCACCAAGTCGGGATGGAGTGCCACGATCGCTTCGAGGCTCGGACTCTGCGGATCGCCCACATGCTGCTTCGACTTTGCGGCGGCCGGCGTGTCGCAGGCGTTGGTGTCACCGACGAGCCGGTCCTCAAGCCCTAGCGCGTAAATCGTTTCAGTCAGATTAGGAGCGAGCGTCACGATGCGCGCCACCGATGGCGGTATTTTCACTTTGCGCCCCACTTCATCCGTCACTATGCGTCCGTTTCCAGTTTGTGCGACAGCCAGACTAGGTGCCGAGCCCACAATTAAAGCCATTTCAATTAGCGTGATGCAAACTCGCCTGCGGCGTGCTCGGTTCAATTCCTCGCCCCAACAAAAAAGCCTCGCGAGGATAGCGAGGCTCATCGCCGTACTCTTTCTCGCGAAGAGTTTTGGCTTCGACTGGCGCGAGTACATTCCTGACTTTCGGCGACCACTCACGCGGCGCGCCGATCACAGTGGCGGGACCGTGGCCGATTTTCACGGCCTTCCAGATGCCCGTGCCAGTTCAATTGTCGCTGGCGAGTCTATGCTGCACTTTACCTGGTGTCAATCAGTCTCGCTTACCGATTCTTCCATTTCGGGGCGCGCTTTTCGACGAGCGCGCGCAAACCTTCCTGCGAATCTTCGAGCTCCGCGAGCTCGTTCAAGAAAACTTTCATCGATCCGCGCACGCCGTCGCGCAGCGGCAAGCCCAGGCTGCCCATGATCGCCTTCTTCGCCATCGTAAGCACGGGCGCGGATTGCGCCGTCACTTTCGCGGTTACCTCTTCAATTTTCTTCTGCAGCCCATCTTCGGGCACCAGCCAATTCACCAGTCCCAATTCCCGGGCCCGCTCGGCGGACATCGTTTCCCCTGTCAAGACAAGCTCGAGCGCCTGCTTGGGGCCGAGAAGATACGGCAGGATCGCGGCGGCTAACGGTGGAAATACTCCCAGCTTGATTTCCGGCTGCGCGAATTTTGCCTTTGGAGTGGCGATAACCAGATCGCCGAGCGCCGCCAGTTCCGCTCCTCCTCCGAATGCAGGACCGTTCACCACCACTAGCAGCGGCTTCGAAGTATCGAGCATCGCTGAGAATGCGCCGTGGAACGCGTCGAGCAACTGAAACACGCGACGCTGCGTGTATTCGCCAATCTCGATGCCCCCGCAAAACGCTTTGGCAGCCGAATCGAGAATAATCAGCTTTATGTTGTTGCGATCGCCGAGCGAGTTGATGCCTACCGCGAGTTCACTGAGCATCCGCTCGTTCAGAAGATTGTGGTCGGGGCGGTCTAGCGTGAGGTGCCCAACGTCCCCTTCGACGCGCACCTTTACAAATTTGAAATCTTCCGGTTTCGGCGCCACCAGCGCCATACTTCCCACAACTTCCACTCCACGATTTGTCGGCGGCATTTGAAATCGCTCCGGACCCGCGACTCCCTTGAAAGCGGGGATGTCCTCGTAAAAGGTTAGACCGTTTCGATTTCGACTGCCATGCCCAATCCGCCGGACACACACAATGTGGCAAGACCCCGCCGGCCAGTTCTCGGACTGGCCGATGGTCCGGTTCCCGAGCCGGAGGGCCTGCGGATTTCGTGGATCAGCGTGGTGAGAATGCGGCTGCCCGTGCAGGCGATCGGATGGCCCAGCGCGATCGCGCCGCCGTTGGGATTGAGCCGTTCACGATTGAAGTGCAGATCGCGGTCGCAGGCCAGCACTTGTGCCGCGAAGGCTTCGTTCAACTCGATTGCGTCGTAATCCTCGAGTTTCGTCCCAGTGCGCTTCGTCAGGTTGCGCACCGCGGGCACTGGGCCGATTCCCATCACGCGCGGGTCCACCGCCGCAATGGCGGCATCCACAATTCGCGCGATCGGCTTGAGGTTCAGTTCGCGGACCTTTTCCTCACTAGCAAGAACTACCGCCGCGGCGCCATCCGTAATTCCGCTCGAATTCCCAGCCGTTACTGTGCCCATGTTGACCGAGTCGGGCAGCGTCACATTGCCTTTTTTGTCAGTCATGATGCCCGTCTTGCGGAAGACGGGTGCCAGCCTTGCCATAGCCGCGAGCGACGCGTCCTGGCGTACATGCTCGTCTTTGTGAAGAATTGTCACATTGCCTTTTTTGTCTGTCCCCCGCACGGGAACAATTTCTTCTTTGAAGTGGCATTCGACGGAAGCTACTGTGGCGCGTCGGTGGCTCTCGACCGCGAACTCGTCCTGCTCCTCGCGCGAAATTTTGTACTGGTCCGCAAGCATCTCCGCCGTTTCCCCCATAATCATCTTCGAGATAGGACAGAGAAACCCATCGCGGTACATTCCGTCGATCAATTCCTGGTTGCCGAGCCGGAATCCCCAGCGTCCTTCCACGAGGTAAGGCACGCGGCTCATCGATTCTGCGCCGCCCGCCACGATGATCCCAACCTGACCCGTAACGATCTCCTGCCAGCCCAATACCACCGCCCGCAGCCCCGAAGCGCACGCCATGTTCACAGTGAAGGCCGGTACGTCATCGCCAAGGCCTGACCGCCACGCGATTTGCCGCGCGGGGTTCGGCCCCACTCCCGCCGGCCGCGCGTTCCCGAAAATCACTTCATCCACGTGCCAACTCAGGTTCGAGATGCCGTTCGGCGCTTTGCGAGTAGCCGCTCCGGTCGCGGGCGGGTAGTCGAACTCCCCGGGCGTCCGCTCCGGCGCAATGGGCTCGCCGAACGCGCGTTCAAGCGCCGCCCGCACCGCAATTGTTCCCAGGTCTGGGTGCGTGAAACCCGCGAGCATGCCGCCGAATTTTCCAATCGGCGTTCGCGCCGCGCTCACAATGTAAACGGTGTTGACCACAATTCCTCGATGTTAGCACAGCTCTTTCCGGCAGCCTCGAATCTGACGCGCGTGGTGGTCGCGCGCTACCTGCTCTGGCGCAAATTGCACGGAACAAAGTGCAGCAAACTGGAACAATTTCCCTAGTTCAGTACTGACAAAGGCCCGTAAGGTAAATCCCGCAGTAGCGCGCTAAATCACTGCGTTATAACCATTTCGATAAACAAGAGTGGCTGGTATCCCCATTGCTGTCGTAGTGTGCGTGGCTGATTAGGCACGATAAGAGTAGGATTGCAAAATATCCGATCGCGGAATCTGTGCGTTATGGACGATAAACCGAAAACTCCAGATGATCTCGCGCAAGGAATGAATCACCAGCCACGGGCGGCGCTCGCAGCGGAAAAAACACGGGAAAATAGCGCCGCGAGCATCCGCGCAAGCGATGTCGAACACCGGCTGGACGCTCTTCGTCAGCGTGTGCGTAATCTAAAAGCCGATCCCTCTTTGGTCTGGCTGGAAGACCGTCTGCACGTTTTCGATCCAGCACTGGACTTGCGCGTGAAAGTAGAAGCGGTGCATTTGATGTTGCGGGCCGCGGAGCTTCTGAGCGATTACGACAAAGAAAAAATCCTCCTGACCGTCAGAAATTCCCTCGACCAGCTCGAAAAAGCTGTTGAGCTGGACGTACACGCCGCTTGATCTGACAGACGGCAGTCGCAAATTGCATGAGCCTCGCCTGTAACTTGATTTCGCCGCTTCTCAGCACGCGGAAATTTCGTTATTCTCTCCGCCCATGAATGTCTACGAGATTCCCAAGAACCCGTCGAAGCTCGAAGATCTGCGACGCGCGCAGCGCCCTGACCCTACGCCAGGGCCCTATGACGTTCTCGTTCGCCTCCGCGCGGCCGCGCTCAATTACCGCGATCACGCCATCCTGGTAGGAGCGTATCACTACAATCTTGACCGCAACACGATCCCCTGCTCCGATGGCGCTGGTGATGTAGTCGCCGTCGGCGCGAGCGTTACGCGATTCAAGCCGGGCGACCGCGTAATCCCATCCTTCTTCCAAGTGTGGATTGACGGCGTGCCTCCGAAAAACCGTGCGGCACTGGGGGCCCCACTTGATGGCACGCTCGCCGAATACATCGCGCTGCACGAAGACGGCTGGGTTGCCATGCCGAAGAGTCTCTCGTACGCAGAGGCGGCCACGCTTCCATGCGCGGGCGCCACTGCGTGGAACGCTCTGATGCTCGCCGGCTCGCCCATCAAGCCCGGTGACACTGTGCTTTGCCTCGGAACAGGGGGTGTTGCGATGTTCGCGTTGCAGTTCGCTCGCGTCGCAGGAGCGCGCGTCATCGTCACCTCATCCAGTGACGCGAAGATCGAGCGCGTTCGAAGCCTCGGCGCGTCCGGCGGCGTGAATTACAGGACGCATCCCGATTGGGAAAAAGAAGTGCTCGCGCTTACCGAAGGGCGCGGCGTCAATTGCGTGGTCGAAAATGGCGGAATCGGTACGCTCGCGCGCTCGTTCCAATGCGTGGGACGGAATGGAAAAATTGCCCT
Source organism: Candidatus Acidiferrales bacterium (assembly GCA_036518755.1). Classification (GTDB taxonomy): domain Bacteria; phylum Acidobacteriota; class Terriglobia; order Acidiferrales; family UBA7541; genus Palsa-295. The sequence continues at coordinate 7,262 of DATDMO010000444.1, forward strand.
GATCGGCGTGCTCGCGGGACGTGAGGGCAACGCGAATCCGCATGACCTGATGTTCAAGAGCGCCAGCCTGCACGGCATCGGAGTGGGCAGCCGCGCCTGCCTTGAGCAATTGATTCAGGCCATCGAAGTCAATCAGATCAAGCCTGTTATCGAAAAGATTTTTCCCTTCGACCAAGCCGTCGAAGCATTTCGCCTGCAAGCCTCTGGCAACTTCCTCGGCAAAATCGCAATCTCCATCTGAGACTGGCACTCCCTGCGGCCGGACCTCACAACTTGGCCGCACGATAGACATCTCTGGTCGCCCGCCGTGTTAGCTTATAAGTTTGAAAAGGAGATTCCGTCATGCCTCGTACCCGCCGCACCGATAAGCACTCTTTGAGGCCCTCCACAAAAGTTCTCACCGAAGGATTCGACCCTACGCTTTCGCTCGGCTCCGCGCGTCCTGCCGTTTTTCGCAGCTCCACGTACGTTTTTTCCAGCCCGGAAGCTGCCGAGCACGCCTTCAACGTCACCTCTGGCCGCGCCAGGTTGCCCGAAGGCGAAGGTCCCGACTTGATCTACTCGCGCTTCAATCATCCCAACGCCGAGATGCTGGAAGACCAGATCGTCAACCTCGAGAAAGGCTCGAAATCCGCGCTCGCCTTCAATTCCGGAATGGCCGCCATCATCACATCGCTCTTCGCTCTTTTGCGCCCCGGCCAATCTATCGTTTACACCGTCCCGATTTACGGCGGCACACAGCATTTCATCCAGGACTGCCTCTCGCAGTGGGGCATCACGGGCACACCCGTTTTTTCGGGTGACGCCGGCCGAATCAACCGCGCGATCGCATCCGCCAAAAATCTCGGCGCCGTCATGCTCGAAACGCCCGCTAACCCCACGCTGATCATGACGGATATCCAACAGGTTTGCGATGCCGTTGCGGCGCTCAAAATTCCGAAGGGACGCGCGCGTCCTCTGGTTCTGGTGGACAACACCATGCTCGGCCCGGCATTTCAGCATCCCCTGGAACTAGGCGCCGATTTGGTCCTCTATTCGGGGACAAAATACCTTTCCGGCTTCAGCGACATGCTTGCTGGAATCGCGCTCGCGAAAGATCCCGACCTGATTCGCAGGATTCGCCCCACGCGCGGCCTTTTCGGCACCATTCTTCAGCCTGACGAGTGCTGGATGCTAGGTGGCCGCTTGCCCACCGTGCGCTTGCGCATGGATAAGTCCAGCATCGACGCGCAGCGAATCGCCGAGCGTCTCGCCGAGCACAAGAAAATCAAGAAAGTTCACTACCCCACGCTCTTCACCGATCCCGCGCAGAAAAGAATCTACGCCGCGCAGTGCGACTATCCGGGCGGCATGGTCTCTCTCGAACTTCACGGCGGAAAACGCGCCGCATTCGATTTCCTGCGCCACTTGAAACTCGCGAGAAATGCTGTCTCGCTTGGTGGCGTCGAAACTCTCGCTTGCCATCCAAAAACCACCACGCATTCCGGCTTCAGCGAAAAGGAGTTCGCGCAGGCCGGCATCACCGACGGCCTCGTCCGCGTCTCCGTGGGCATCGAACACTGGCGCGACCTCCTCGGCGATTTCGAGCAAGCTCTCGACGCCATATAGCGCCCCGTTACTCTGCCAGCGCCGGCGTCTCGCCGGCTCTTTTGCCGTCGCCTGACTTGACTCCTGCCGCTGCTGCATCTAGCCTGTATCAGAATGCACCTCACTAAGACATTTCTGCTGGCGGCACTCGCACTGGCATTGGCAAGCTACGCCGTCGATTGCTCCGCGCTCCAGACGCCGCAAGCCGCGATGCACTGTTGCGCTTCGATGCCCTGCTCGCATGGCCACGGTCAACAGGACTGCTGCAAGAACATGCCGTCCATGCACGTGCCGTTCGTTCAGCCCGCCTCCTTGCATAACGTACAGTTCTCGCTTTCCGTCGCGGCGGCACTGCCGGTCGCCGCAGACTCAAGGGCTTTGGACGGATCCGCGCTGCTCGCGACAGTCTACTGTCACGCGCCACCTATTCTTCCGGCCAGCCTCTCACCACTTCGCCTCTGATTGCTCCTCCAGACAAAAGCGGCTCGACCCGTTCGCGCGGACAAGTGTTTCCGCGCGCACTCATCTTTACTGGAGGGATAATCTGTGAAACTGAGGTACGCGATCTGCTTTGGCAGGTCCGCTCTGATTGCTGTTCTATCTGTCGTTTGTTCCGCACAAGCGCTTAGGGCGCAAGGCTCCGCGCCCGAAACCGCCGCACCGCTATTTCCAGGCGGCGCGCTAATTTCTTACAACTCCATTTTCAGCACGCGCGGCTTGGCGCCCGGCGATTTCTCAAGCATCTCCGCCACCGCCAAGCCCACGTTCTCGCACGAAGGCGATTTCA
>DATDMO010000445.1:0-6330 GCA_036518755.1 Candidatus Acidiferrales bacterium
GCCGCCTTTCGCATAATTGCCGACCATTCTCGTACTGCCACGTTCCTCATTTCGGACGGCGTAATTCCGTCGAACGAAGGCCGCGGTTATGTGTTGCGGAAAATCATCCGTCGTGCTCTGGTCAACGCGAATGATCTGGGAGCGCCTCCACACTTCCTGTCGAGCATGGCGGCGGCAGTGCGCGCTGAGATGAAGGACGCGTACCCGGAACTACTAGAGCACGCAGCACGACTGGATCGTATTCTCGATGAGGAGGAACTTCGCTTTACAAGGACCGTCGAGGTAGGGTTGAACAAGCTCAGCGAGATCTCTGCACAAATCACAGGGAAAGCAACTGTCCGCGCAGCGCTTTCGGCTACCGGAGAGCTGAGCGGACACATACGTGGCAAGGCCACGGTCAGCGGAACGTTATCAGGCGCAGGGCAATTGAGTACGCGCGTCGGTGAATCCGCCACTAGCGCGGTGCTGCCAGGGGATCAGGCATTTAAGCTTTACGACACGTTCGGGCTTCCGCGGGACTTCATCGAAGACGTCACCCGCGATGCGGGCGTTCAGGTTGACTGGGCAGGTTTCGACCGCGCGATGGAAGAGCAGCGAACGCGCGCACGCGCATCATGGAAGGGCGCGCACAAAGAAGTTGCCAATCCCGCATATGCCAAGCTCGCCGATACATTCAAAACCGAGCCTGACTTCTACTTCGGCACCGACACGCGCGATTGCCGTATCGAGGCCATCATCACCAAGGAAGGCGCGGTAAACGAAATCAAAAAAGGAACCGAAGCCGAAATCGTCCTCGACCGCACCTCGATCTACTCCGAATCCGGAGGCCAGGTCGCCGATACCGGTGGCTTCTTCGACGATTCCGAAACACTCGAAGTCGCCGAAGTAAAGGGCGCGTACTACCCGGTCACCGGACTCATCGCCCATCGCATCGTCGCCAAAGAAGACCTCCGCGTCGGAGATCGCGTCGCCACCGTTGCCGATCCCGAGCGCCGCGCGCGCAACATGCGCAATCATTCCGCCACGCACCTGATGAACGCCGCGCTGCGCAATATCCTCGGCACGCACGTGAAGCAGGCTGGCTCGCTCGTCGCCCCCGACCATCTTCGCTTCGATTTTTCGCACTTCGCCGCCGTTGATCCCAGCGAGCTTGCCGATATCGAACAGCAAGTAAACGAGGAAATTCGCAAAAATCTCGACGTCACCACCGACATCATGAATATCGACGACGCGCTCGCCTCTGGCGCCCTCGCCTTCTTCGGCGACAAATACCCCGAGGCCAATGTCCGTGTCGTCACCATGCCGGACGCCACCTCGCCCCGCGGCTTCTACAGCAAGGAGCTCTGCGGAGGCACCCACGTCGCCCGCACCGGAGCGATAGGCGTCTTCAAAATCGTTGGCGAGCAGTCCACTGCCGCCGGCGTCCGCCGAATCGAGGCCATCTCCGGCGACCGTGCCCTGGCCGAATACCAGCGCGCCCTTACCACCCTGCGCACCGCCGCCAGCCTCTTGAACGCTTCCGAGGACCAAATCATCCCTGCCCTCGAGCGCCAGTTGGAGCAAATCAAAACCCTCGAAAAACAAGTGGGGGCACAAAAGCGAAAGGCTGCCGGCTCCCAGGCTCAGGATTTGCTTGACCGCGCCCGCGAGGTCAAGGGAGTTCGCGTCCTCGCAGCTCAGGTCGATGGCCTGGATCGCGAAACCCTGCGAAACCTTTCGGATTCTCTTCGCCAGAAGATCGGTTCGGGTGTAATTGTCCTAGCGACCGCCAAAGACGGCAAAGTCGCCCTCATCACAGCAGTTACAAAGGACTTAACCAACAGGCTCCACGCCGGCAAGATCGTCCAGGAATTGGCCAAGCTGGTAGGTGGCTCAGGCGGCGGCAGACAAGATTTGGCAGAGGCTGGCGGAAAAGACACATCGGGCATAGAAAAGGCTATCGACCAGGTTTATCCCCTCCTAGACCGGTTGTTATAATTCCCACAGCGCCAGAAGCTTACGCCAGGATATCCCTGTCTCCGGGCAGATTTTCCTGGTGGCTGTAGGTATTCAAATTCGAGACTTCGTCGCGAGCAAGCCCCTCGCCTTCCCCAGGGCTAGGAGTGAGCGCAACCGATGGCCAGAATCCGGACTACCGTTGTGGTTCTGGCGGCGGGATTCTGGTTCTCGCTGCCTGTTCCATCCCATGCCCAAATAGCATCCTACACTGATGAGCATGGGAACCTCATTTACGTAAACAAGGATTCGCCTAAAGGGCGAAGCCGGAGTACTATTAGTGCTCCCCCGGGGGCCACGACAGGCGAGTTTGGCGCCGCCGCGGTGCAAAATGGTGCCGTCAAAGCGGCTCAGTTAGACCCTTCGGGTGCGTCAAACTCGAAAGAAGATAGGCTGGATCGGATTGTGCGCGAAGCGGCCCAACGCCACAATGTCGATCCGGCGCTGGTCAAGGCGGTGATCACCACGGAGTCAGGGTGGAATCCGCAAGCGGTCTCGCGCAAGGGTGCGGTGGGATTGATGCAGCTCATTCCACAAACGGCGCAGCGGTTCGGGGTCGATAACTCGTTCGATCCGGCCCAGAACGTCGAAGGCGGAACGTCGTACCTTAGAACGCTGCTCGACCGCTACAACGGCAATCTCCCGAAATCGCTCGCGGCTTACAATGCAGGCGAGCGAGCGGTGGATCTGAGCGGCGGCATCCCTGATTATCGTGAAACGCGAATGTACGTTCAAAAGGTGACCGACAACTACTTCCGGCCTGGCTCGGGACGCGATCCAAATCTTTGGAGCCCGCCGCGAAGACCGGTGCGGCAGGAAACGGAAGCGAATGGCCGCGTGGTTTTCACGAACCAGTGAGGCGAAGGGTGCGAGGGGTGCCCATCGGATTCAAATCGGCAGCTGCCCGTAGGCTTCCCGCCGCGGGAGTTGCCCTTGCAGCCGCACTGGCGCTATGCCTCGCGCTACCGATCCGCGCCGACGATCGCTCCCAGGCCCGCGACCAATTCGCGCGCGCCGTCCGCATGCGGACCATGCTCGAGGGCTATCTGGTGAAGGACCGCTCCCTTTCCGCATACCAGCAAACCGTGGCGGCTTACCACAAGGTTTACCTGATTTCCGTGCGAGCGGAGGAGGTCACGCCCGCGCTGGTTGCCGAAGCCGAGCTGTACGAGGAAATGGGCCGCCTCTACGATCCCAAATATTTTCAGTCCGCAATTGACTCCTGCAACTTTTTGGTGAAGCAATATCCCGGCAGCCCCTATCGCGGCCAAGCCCTGCTATCCATTGCGCGCATTCAGAAGGACGATCTGGACAAGCCGGACGACGCGGAAGCAACGTATCAGAGCTACTTGAAACGCTTCCCGCATTCCCAAAAGGCCAAGGAAGTTCGCGACGCGCTGAAGGACCTGCAGAAAGCCGAGCTGAAAAATGCCGACTCCTCCAAACCTGCGCCTGCTACGAACCCACCAAGCGCGAAGGCGGATGTAGATGCAAAGGATGCTACCGCGAAGAACGTTGAGGCTAAGGCCGCCGGCGAACCGCCAGATGAGAGCGGTCCGCGCGCCGATCCCCGCGTGGCCGATAGGGGCATGGCAGCAATCAAGTCCGTGCGGACCTGGAACTCGCAAAATTCCACGCGCGTGGTAGTCATGCTTGGGGACACCATCGACTATAAGTCGGCCCACATCGCGTCTCCCGATCGCATTTATTTCGATCTCTCCAAAGCGAGATTGGGGGGGAAGCCCAAGATATCTCTCGATGACAAGGCGGGCTTATTGAAATCGGTGCGCATTGCGCCAAACAGGCCGGGTGTCGTCCGGCTGGTGCTGGACGTGGATGGCGCAAAGGATTATTCGGCTTTTCTGCTGGCAAAACCCTATCGGCTAGTCATCGATGTTCGTGCACAGGGGACGGAAACAGCAAAGGATGCAGCGCCTCCTCCGGCGAAGGCGCCCGCGCCGGCGAAAGTCCTTGATGCCAGCAACCCATCTGCCTCTCCGGCGTCGACAGCGGCGGCGGAAAAAGTTTCCGTGAGTTCCGAGCGAACTCCAAAAGCGGTTGCGCCGGATGCCGACCCTCCCCTTCCAGAGCCGGCCGCAAAACTCGTTACCAAAACCGACCTCCCGGCGAAGAAACTCGTAGCGAAACGGAAAGAGGTTGCGCTGCTTCCGCCACCGGAGCCGAAACCGACGCGTGATGGGCAGCATTCTTTAACCCGCGCGCTTGGGTTGAAAATCGGCCGGATCGTAATCGATCCGGGACACGGCGGCCGCGATACGGGAACGATCGGCCCGCATGGCCTGATGGAAAAAGATGTGTGCCTGGATGTGGCTCTTCGCCTGGGAAAGCTGATCGAGGAAAAACTGCCCGGCGCGGAGGTGGTTTACACGCGGAAGGATGACACCTACGTTTCACTCGAAGAACGGACCGCCATCGCGAACCAGGCGCATGCCGACCTTTTCATTTCGATTCACGCGAACTCAAGTAACGATCCGCAGGCGCGAGGAATCGAGACGTACTATCTGAACTTCGCGACATCGACCGAGTCAATGGAGGTGGCCACCCGCGAAAACGCGACGTCCGAGGAGTCGCTTCACAATCTCCAAGATCTGATCCAGAAGATCGCGCGGAACGAGAAAATCGAGGAATCCAAGGAACTCGCGGGGGATATACAGGATACGCTGAGTCAAAGGCTGCAGCTTGTGAGCCACCGGGAACGAAACCGCGGGGTGAAAAAAGCCCCCTTTGTGGTGCTCATCGGCGCGAATATGCCCTCCGTGCTTTCGGAAATCTCGTTTGTAAGCAATCCCAGCGATGAGCGCCTGCTCCGTAAGGCAGCCCAGCGCCAGCGGATCGCCGACGGCCTATACCGCGGAATCTCGTCCTATCTGGAGAATTTGAACAGCCTCGCATCGAATAAGCAAAAGTTGGTTTCCGACAACCACTCCTCCGACCTCAGTTCGAAGCAGGACCAGTGACATCTGCTGGGAATCCCAAGTAAAATCTTTGGCGTCTAATAGAGAAGCGACATTCCCGAGGATCATTATGCGCCGTCTTGCCTGGTTGCCGCTTGCTGCGTTGATGCTCGCGGCGCTGCCCGCGTTCGCACAAGGGATTCTGCCGCCGTCCGTCTCAGGATGGACGTCCCTGGGCGCCGCGGCGAACCAAGTGTCCATGGACAGCGCCCAGTCGAGCGCTTTCCGCGAATATGGATACGTCTCGAGCGAAACCCAAGCCTATGTCCACGCTAACGATCGAATCGAAGTCGCCCTCTATAAGTTCAAGGATGTGAGCGGCGCGTACGGCGCTTATTCCTTCCTTCGCCAACCCGACATGGCGAAAGCGGATTTGACGGAGCATTCCTCCGCTTCATCCAATCGGGCCCTCGCCCTAGAGGGAGATTTGGTTTTGGACATTCACGCCGACCATATTACAGATCGCGGGCGAGAACTGAAGTCGCTGGTTTCAGCGGTTGCGCAGCACGCGCAGGATGGCCTTCTCCCGTCCCTCTGGCAGCACCTTCCGGAAGACAATATCGTCCCGCGATCTGATCGGTACATCCTCGGACCGCACACGCTCGACCAGCTTTTCCCCGGCAATCTCGGCGGCTCGCTGGGATTCCAAAATGGCGCGGAAGCCGAAGTGGCGCACTATCGGCTGAACGGGCAGGATGCGGAACTGCTTGTTGCGGACTTCCCCACTCCTCAACTGGCGCAGCAGCAACTCGCTTCGCTGCAAAAGAAATTCAACGTGAACGGCTCGAATCCGGGCTCAGGCTCGCCGCTCTACGCCAAACGCACGATTACGCTGTTGGCCATCGTTGCGGGTGCGCCCAGCGAAGCGGATGCGGGGAATTTGCTGAGCGCAGTTCATTCTGGAACCGAACTCACATGGAACGAGCCGACATTTCAGTTCAAGGAGCCTCGAATCGAAGTGATGATCGTCGGATCGATCATCGGCTCCGGCATTATTTGCCTTTTCGCCGTGATCGCCGGGATATCATTTGGAGGTTTGCGGCTCATCGTGAAACGCGTGATGCCCGGTAAGGTGTTCGATCGCAGCGAATACGTGCAGATTTTACAACTTGGGCTGGGCAGCAAGCCGATCAATTCAGAGGACTTCTACGGCTACAGTGCGGCCCCCACAGAGAAGGTCCTCGTTGATAAGAATCTTCCCGACAGGGTCGCCCTTCGCATATTCCGTTGATAATATTGTACTTAGGTGGCCTACTCTACGCCTGGGTTTCGCCTTGACTTAGTAAAACCTCCACACTAGACTGCGTTCCAGGAACGAGTTCTGTGGCCTACCGCGCATTGGCCAGGAGCTTTCTCCCCT
>DATDMO010000446.1:0-2924 GCA_036518755.1 Candidatus Acidiferrales bacterium
TCGATCGCGAAGCTGTTCACGAACGACACCTTGCGGCCGGTCGGATGGCCGGCGTCGGTCCAGTTACCTGTCTCCAGTATCACGGTGTGAAGCAACCCAACGGTCAGCACTTCTCCGCCGACTCCGTTTATCTCGACCCAGTCTCCAGCACGGATTCCATTCTTGCCCATTAGCACGAACCACCCAAAAAATCCGACGATGAAATCCTTCATCGCCACCGTGACGCCCGCGCCGGCAAGAGCCAAAACGGTGGCGAGATTACTCGGTATGCCGAAAATGACTAGCAAGATCAGCAAAATCCCGACGCCTTGCACCAAAAAGAGCACCAAGGTCTGGGCGGTGCGCAGTTGCCGCCGTTCGGCGGTCACCTCCGCGAAGAAGCGTTGTACTCCATAGTTTGCAAGCAAGACACACAGCGCGATCAGCACCGCAAAGAAGAGCGAAACAAACATCCCGTGTAAGAAGGAATTCTCTCGTACATTGACGAACGTAATCCAATCACCATACACGGCGGCCAGCTGCTGCTCCGTATCAACGCGCCGGCCCAGGTTGGCCAGATTCTTCTGGTCTTCCGTAAGCTCGCGAAGCAGCGAGACAGCGGAAGATTCCTGGTCGTTCACGGGCGAGGCGCCGGCGCCCCCATGCGAGCCTCTCTTCGTTAACTTCTCCTGATCCAATTCCTTTTGCAGGTGGTCACGGGACGCCAGAAGCTGAGCGGCCAGCGTCTGTGCATCCTTGTGAGCTTGGATCAGCTGTAGTTCCTTGGCACGAAGAGAATTCCAGGCGCGAAATTCCGCAACGATGCTTCGGGATTGCGTGCGCTCGATTGAAGCAACCCCGCTGGCAGCCGCGGCAGCCGCGGCCGCCGTTGATGCGCTTTGCGCGTCTTGGGCATTGTGCTGATCCAGCAGTTTCTGAACTGCGGCCTGTTTGTTTCCCCCGGCGAGCACGAGGTCCTGGTTGGCGGCTTCCAGATCGTCCTGATCGAGCGCAAGTTGTGCCTGCGCGGTAACGAGCAATCCCAGCAGGTCCGCCTTTATGTTCTCATCGGATGTTTTCGAGAGCAGCTGCGTGAATTGCGTGACACGATTTTGGTCCGCGGTTACGGCGGTTTGCCCTGCCTTGATCCGTTCGGTCAGCTGGCGGGTTTGCGGCGTGAGCGGTGCTGGGTTCTGGCCCGCATCATGGATTGCAATGGCGAACGCCAAATCCACCGAACGATCGGCGAGCCGTTCCGCATCCTGAGCATAGTCGTGCTCCGTCCGCGTAACGGCAAGCGCCCCCACCTGCTGCGCGGTATCCAGCGGACGCGTATCCACCAACTGAGCGTGCGGCGATTTCGCTCGAAGGGCACGCAGGCGGTTCCGATAATTAGCCCAGTCGCGCGTGAATATGACCGCGCATAGCAGGATCGCCAGCAACACAACCAACGACTGCCAAATTAGCTTTTCATAGCTCTTCATGGGGTGGCGACTGGGTTCCGTTATTTTAATACGACGGACGGGTGATCTTCGAAGAAATCGATTGAGACAGTGTCGGATTACAAGTCGAGCGGCAACGGGCTTTTCCCGGTAATGAGCCGCGCCGCCCGATCATATGTGATGAAGAGCCATGCCCATTGCACCAGCACCAGCAGGCGATTCTTGAACTCCACGATGTACATCAAGTGCACGAAAAGCCATATGAACCATGCGGGCAAGCCCGATAAGCGCAGCCAGTTCAAGTCCGCCACGGCGGCAGCTCGCCCAATTGTCGCAAGATTGCCCTTGTCCCAGTAGTGAAACGCCGGGGTCTTCTCCCCGCCCCGCAGTCGCCCGGCGATGGCCTTCGCCACATATCGTCCCTCTTGGATCGCGGGCTGCGCCACGCCGGGAAGAGGTTTCCCCGTCTGATGGCTGAAGTTGGAAAGATCGCCGATCACGAAGATTTCAGGATGGCCCGGTACAGTAAGATCGGGCTCTACGATCACTCGTCCTGCTTTGTCAAGCTTCGCGCCGGTTTCCTCGGAAAGGATGCGTCCAAGCGGGGACGCCAGCACTCCGGCCGCCCACAGCACCGTTCGAGTGGAAATCGTCTCACTCCCGCTGCCTGCCTCGATGGTGACCGATTCTTTCGTGACATCCGTGACCAATGCCTTGGTGCGAACCGTGACGCCGAGCCGCTCGAGCATCCTCTTAGCCGCCGCCGAGAGTCCTACCGGGTAGGAAGGCAGTACGCGGTCCGCGCCTTCCACTAGAATGATCCGCGCTTCAGACGGACGGATATTTCGGAAATCATGGCGCAGCGTATCGTTGGCGATTTCACCGAGGGTTCCTGCAAGTTCCACGCCGGTAGGGCCGGCGCCCGCGATCACGAAGGTCATCCAGGCTCGTAGCTTCTCCGGATTCTGTTCGCGCTCGGCCGCCTCAAAGGCGAGTAAAATGCGGCGTCGCATATCCGTGGCGTCTTCCACGGTTTTCAGCCCAGGCGCGAATTGAGCCCATTCGTCGTGGCCGAAATATTGGTGGCTCGATCCCGTGGCAATCACCAGGGTGTCGTAATCGACCGCACCGTCGCTCAGAATCACGCGCCGTTTTGCGACATCGAGCCCAATCGCCTCTCCGAGCAACACCCGCGTGTTTTTCTGCCTTTTGAGCACGTTCCGCAGAGGCGAAGCTATATTCGCCGGCGATAGCGCGCCCGTAGCTACCTGATAAAGAAGCGGCTGGAACAAGTGGTAATTGCACCGGTCGATCAGCGTCACTTGCACCGGCGCCCGTTTCAGCCGCAGCGCGGCGCTCAAGCCGCCAAATCCGCCCCCAAGAATCGCCACACGATGCTGGCCAGACACGACTTACGGACCTCCCGTTTTCATCCTACACCCTGATTCCGCTTACGGAATCCTTACGGCCGGTTTATGCCTCCCTGACGCCGCCGGGTCTACC
>DATDMO010000447.1:0-6030 GCA_036518755.1 Candidatus Acidiferrales bacterium
GGAAAAATCCCGACCCTCCGCGCTCGTATATAATTGCGGCGCAGCCAATTTCTTTGCTGGCGCCTTCTTGATGAAGCTTTGGCCAATCTTGCTGCTGTTTTCACTCGCGGCTGCCGTTCCCATCGCCGCTCGGCAGACGAAAGAATCGCAGCCGCCTCCCGTTGTTGCCTCCGCGCAGCAAGTCCTCAGCGAAATCTCGTCGGGCCAATTCGACATCGTCGAGGGCCGCTATGACGCGCGCCTCTCGGGCGCTCTGGCCCCCGGGCAGCTCGCCATGGCCTGGGGTCGCGTGCTTGCCGCAGTGGGCTCCTTCGAGTCCGTGGTGTCCGCTAGAGTCGGAAAAACCGGAACTCTCGACGTGGTGATTCTCGAATGTAAATTCCAAAAGGGCGAGATCGACGCGCAGATCGCTTTCGGCCCGGAAGGAAAGCTCGCCGGCCTTCACTTCGGCCCTCACCGCGCCTCACCCCCGCCTTGGACTCCGCCCGCGTACGCTAAACCTGATTCTTTCAGCGAGCAGCCTCTAACACTTGTCAACGGAAGTTTCGAACTTCCCGGCACTCTCAGCGTGCCGAAAGGCGACGGCCCGTTTCCCGCCGTCGTCTTGCTGCAAGATGCCGGGCCGCACGATCAGGACGAGACGGTCGGCCCCAATAAGCCCCTCAAGGATCTCGCCTGGGGTCTCGCCTCGCGCGACATTGTCGTGTTCCGCTACATAAAACGCACTTTAAAATACGGCGAGCAGAGCAATGCCGATCCTGCAAAGCTCACCGTGGACGACGAAACGATGAGCGACGCCCATGCCGCGGTGACGCTGCTCGGTAAGCAGCCCAAGGTCGACCCCAAGCGCATTTTTGTGGTGGGGCAGGGCCTCAGCGCCTATCTCGCTCCCCGCATCGCCGGCAATGATCCGCAAATCGCCGGAATCGTCATGCTCGCCGCCAACACGCGCCCGCTCGAGCAGTTGCTCCTGGATGAGGTGCATTACGTGGCCGCTAAAGGGGGGACCGCGCCCACTGCGGACGATCAGAAACAAATCGCCACCGTCGAAGAAGGCGTCAAGAAAATCGAGAGCCCCGATCTGAAGCCGGGAGAAATGATCACGCTATTGGGCAGCGCGTTGCCATCATCGTACTGGCTCGATCTGCGAGGCTACAAGCCCGTCGCAGCGGCTGAGGCGCTGAAAATTCCCATTCTCATTCTTCAGGGCGAACGCGATTTCCAAGCTCCTCCCGCCACGAATTTCAACGAATGGAAAACAGCACTCGCCGGTCACAGCAACGTAACCCTGAAGCTGTATCCCGATCTAAATCACTTCTTCATTTCGGGCGCCGGCCTCCCGCTCCCCCAAGAATACGAAAAGCCCGGCCACGTGGACCCGCAGGTCGTCACCGACATCGCCGCTTGGATTTCCTCCGGCAAGCTCCCGCAGTAGCGCAAGCTGTCCCGCTGCAGTCATGCAACTCAGGTCTTAGACCTGAGGCTTTTCGGCCCGCCCACGCGGACTTCCGCTCGCCGGCGCAGCCGAAAGAGTCCACACCACAAGGTCCTTGCAACACCGATCACATCAGGCATGATGCTACCGTGGCTACAAAGGAGGCCGAATGTATCTTCGAGCCAGAGAGAAGCAGCAGCACGGCGGTCGCCGCGAGACCAGCGCCTTCGCGCCGCCCGACTCGCCTAATCTCTCAATTTCTGCTCGTCACACTGGACGAGTAGAAACCACCCTAACTCACTCAAAACAAACGACCGGCGCACACTCTACCCGTCACAAAACCGCGGGGCCGAAAACACTCCTCCAACGGCGCCTTCTCCCTGCCTTCATGCGGACACCGCTCTGCGCCGCGCTCGCAATTCTGCTCGGTGCCACCCCGGCCCTGGCTGGGCCTCGGCCTTTGAAGACCCTCACGGTCCAGCGAATCTACGACGCCCCGAGCCTGAGCGGCTCTTTGACCGACGGAATCGAGTGGGAACCTGACGGCAAGCGCATCTCGTACCTCGATCGCAGCGGTTCAGAGACCGAGATGTGGACGATGGATGCGGCGACCGGCCACAAAAAAGTTCTGGTAAACGCTGATGTGCTGAATCAAGTGACGCAGCCGCGGGAAACGAGCGCCGTGCAGTCAACGGGCCTCGGCCGCATCGAAGCGAAAAGTTACTTCTGGTCGCCGAAAAACGACGCTCTTCTCTTTTCCGGCAGCAGCAGCCTCGTCCTGCTGAATCTGAAAACGATGGAAGCCAAGCCGCTCGTCAACCCCTCCGACGACGCAGGCCACGAAATCGCCGATCCGAAATTTTCTCCCGATGGCCAGTGGGTCAGCTTCGTGCGCGATTCGAATCTGTGGGTCGCAAACGTCGTAACCGGCAAAATTAGGGCACTGACCACGGGCGGTAGCGAAGAAATCCTGAAAGGCCAGCTCGATTGGGTCTATCCCGAGGAACTCGACGCCACCACTGCATATTGGTGGTCACCCGACTCTTCAAAAATTGCCTACTACCAAATGGACGAGCGGCCGGTCACTCGCTATCCCATCATCGACATGAGTTCTGCCACCGGAGCCATCGAGTACACGCGCTTCCCTGAAGCCGGCGGAGCAAATCCGATCGTGCGCGTGGGCGTGGTTTCCGTCACTGGTGCCGAAACAAAATGGATGGATACCGGCGCGGATACCGACGTGTACCTTCCCCGCGTCGTGTGGTTGCGCGATAGCAAGCACGTGGCGATCGAACGCCTGAATCGCGCCCAAAATCGCCTCGACCTGATTTTCTGCGACGCCTCCACCGGCGCCTCCGCAATCATCCTCACCGAAACCGATAAATATTGGGTGAACGTCGCCGACGATCTTTACTTCTTCGCGGACGAAAAGCGTTTCCTCTGGTCCAGCGAGCGCACCGGTTTTCGCCACTATTATCTCTACGATCTTTCAGGCCGCGAGCTCCAGCAGTTGACCCGCGGCGATTGGGCCGTCACCGGCAATGGAGGCGTCGGCCCCGGCGCCGCCAGCCATCCCGCCGTCGATGAAGCGCACGGCCTCATCTATTTTCTTTCCAATAAGGACAACGTCCTCGATATTCAGCTCTACCGGCTCTCGCTCGCCGACAAACGCGTCACCGAAGTGACTCGCGAGCCCGGCACTCACGACGTGCTCGTCTCCCCGGATGAGTCTGCCTTCGTGGATACTTATTCAAATGCGATGACGCCGCCCCGCCAGGATCTCGATCACATCGATGGCTCCCGGACCGCCGTAATCAACGAAAACAAGGTGCCCGAACTCGCCGACTACCAACTCTCTCCGGTGAAATTCCTGAATCTTTCCGCGGACGATGGCACGAAGCTGTACGCCTCGATCATCCGGCCGCCGGATTTCGATGCTTCGCGAAAATATCCTGTGCTGGTTAACGTGTACGGCGGACCGCAAGTGCAAAACGTCCACAATGCGTGGGACGGCAAGGAATTTCTTTGGCTTGAGCTGATGGCCGAAAAAGGCTACCTCATTTTTACGCTGGATAATCGCGGCTCCTACGCGCGCGGCCACACCTTTGAAACTGCTATCTATGACCATCTGGGAAAGATCGAGCTTGAGGACCAGCTTACAGGCGTGAAATATCTGAAGTCCCTTCCCTACGTCGATCCTACGCGCATCGGCATTTGGGGCTGGAGTTACGGCGGCACGATGGTGCTCAACGCCATGTTCAACGCGCCCGACGTTTTCAAGGCCGGAGTCTCGGTCGCACCCGTAAGCGATTGGCGCCTCTACGACACGATTTACACCGAGCGTTATATGGGCCGCCCGCGGGATAATCCCGAGGGCTACCGCGATTCCTCCCCTGCGAATCAGGCCGCCAACCTTCGCGGAAAATTAATGATTGCGCATTCCACGGGGGATGATAACGTGCACTTCGTAAATACGTCCGAGGTGCTCAACCAGCTCATCTTGGCCGGAAAGTACCCGACCAGCCTGATGATCTTCCCCGGACGCGGCCACGGCATTGGCGACGCACCCGCGCGCATCCAGCTCTTCCAGGGAATCACTGACTTTCTAGGGGATAACCTGTAGGAACCTATTATCCATGCAACTCTATGCCTCGCGGAACAGTCGAACTTACGATGAGGGCACAGTCAGACGCTTAAAAGCGGGACTCAAGGGGCGAATAGGTTTATGCTGCAGGGTGCCATGTTGAGAGGTAAGGCCGTAGAGGTGGTCGGCTGCCTGCTCGCCATTTTTGCCTTCTGCGGGGTTGCTCCGTCACTCTCGGCGCCGTCCTTCGCTGCCGGCCCGCAACCCAGCGACTCCGCCGAATCGCCACCTTCCCCTGCCGCCGCCTTGCTCGATAGCGGATTTCGCAGCCTCTACGAATTGAATTTCAAGGATGCTCGCGCCGATTTTGTCTCTTACCAGGAGCGGAATCCCTCCGACGCGATGGGCGCTGCCGCCGAGGCCGCCAGTTACCTCTACGAGCAATTCGATGCCAAGGGAATTTTCACGTCGCAGTTCTTCCTAAATGATGACAAGTTCCTTCGCGGCGCGGACGGCACGGCCGCTGAGAACCGCAACACGCCGTTTCTCACCGCGAATAATCGCGCTCGAGCAATGGCCAAGAAGGCGCTGAAGGCCGAGCCGAATAACGCGCACGCCCTGCTGGTCCTGACCATGGCCGACGGAATGGAATCGGACTACGACGCCATGATCGTAAAAAAGCAGATGGCCGGACTCGGGATGATGCGCCAGGCTGAAGCGGAAGCCAACAGACTGCTGGAGATCGATCCCGACGCCGAGGATGCATATCTGGCGCTCGGCGCGAGCAATTACGTGATCGGCAACCTCTCCGGCTTCAAGCGCGCGTTCCTGTGGTTCGGCGGAATCCATGGCGACAAAGACCGGGGAATCCAGCAAATGCGGCTTGCGGCGGAACACGGCCACTACCTCAAGCCCTTTGCCAAAATCATGCTGGCGCTGGCCTACGAACGCGAGCACCAGATGGATCTTGCCCGACCGCTGCTTGCCAGCCTGGTGGACGAATTCCCAAGGAATCCTCTCTACGCCCACGAACTCTCGCTGATCGATCATCCGGGCGAGCCTTAATCTTTTTCCACTCGCGCTGCTCGCCGCCTACCATTTCACGCGAACGCGATAATCCAAAGTCGCCGTGCCGTCTTTCTCAACCGGAATTTGAAAACCGATTGTTGAGACATCCAACTTCGTCCATTTGTAGTTCGAGTTCACCACTTCCCAATCGCCGCCGATCGGTTCGCGGACTTCCACCGTCACCGGTCCGTTCTTGTGGTTTCGCAGCGTGATTTGATACTCCATCTCGTAAAGGTCGTAGGCGATCTTCTTGTAATCGGTCTGCTTGCGTTCGCAGACCACGTCGAACGCATTGCCCACGTAGATTCGCAGCGTTTCGTCCTTCGGCGTGTGGCTGATGTTGTCCTCGCCCGCGAATTGCGCGCCGCCCTGTGAATCGGCTTGATAGACGCGCACCGTTCCCGCGGGCAGCGGCATGCCGAGGCCCGATTGCTGGTCATTCTTGAAACGATAGAAAACTTTCACGGGCTGCGGGATGGCGTTTCCGATTCCCTGCGGGTTGCGGTAGTAATATTGCTGCCCTTCAACCTGAAGATATTTTTCGACGGGAATGCTTGTCCCGGTGAGCAGGCTGATTTGCTTTGATTCGTTATTTTGAATCGAGGTGCGCCTCCCCAGCGTGTACAGGTGATACTCGGAAAAGTTTTCTTGAGCGAACTGTGCGGCCCCGGCATTTACAGCCATGGATTTCGCAACCATGTCGCGTTCCTCGAGCATGGCCTGCGGCGTGCGGTGAACGTCGCCAGCCACGAGCTGTAATTTCGCGTCGTGGTAGGCGACGCCGCTGTTGTTCACCAAGGTGACCCAGCCATCCAGATCAGCGGTCTTTTCATCCCTCGCGACAGTCAATACGTAATCTGCGTTCCAGTTCATATTGTTGGTCAGGTAGGAAGCTTCAACCTTTTGCGCGTCAGCGCCGCGATTGTCGAGTGTCCACACCAGC
>DATDMO010000448.1:0-7784 GCA_036518755.1 Candidatus Acidiferrales bacterium
TTCCGTGGCCGCGGGATTCTGGCGAACTGCTTTCTTTGCGGACGTAAGGGAGATCGTCGTAATTCTGGCCATCGCGATTGCAGTCTGGTTTACCTTGAAGCCGCGAACGAAACGCGAGGGTGCGGTGGGGCCGCGCCAACCCCAGTAAAGGATTGCGCGGCGCGAAATTGATCGCATATCGGCAAAGCACGAGAAGGTTTCGTCAGGGCACGGCTTCGGCAGTGCCGAGGGGCGCGCACACTGAAAGAATTCTTTACACCAACAAGCGCTTGCATTCCTTTGCACAGCGCCTAGCATCGTTACGATGAGTATTGCGGAAAATTCGGGCAAAGGAAGATGCCTCCCGGCTAGGCGGGCCCCGGGGTGGTTGTTCCGCGGCGTCTGCTGGAGCGCACGCCTCCCGGTGGAGGCGGTTCTAATCGCCAAAGCCGCGCGAGCAGAATTGCACGCAAACTATTGTAAACAAAGGGCGGCGATAGAACGTAATCGCCAAAAACCAGGACTTTTGACAAAGTGAATATCACTTCGAGGGAAGAATGGCGGACGAGCTAAACCAGCAGATTTTGACTCCGGTGGATATCGAATCGGAGATGAAGAAGTCGTATCTCGATTACGCGATGAGCGTGATCATCGGGCGCGCCCTTCCGGACGTGCGCGATGGCCTCAAGCCTGTCCACCGGCGGATTCTGTACGGCATGTACGAGCTGGGGCTCACGTCGACAAAGGCGTATCGCAAGTGCGCGAAGATCGTCGGCGAAGTGTTGGGCAAATATCATCCTCACGGCGACTCGCCGGTGTACGACGCGCTGGTGCGGCTCGCCCAAGATTTCAACATGCGGTATCCGCTGGTCGATGGACAGGGCAACTACGGCTCGGTTGACGGCGATCCGCCGGCGGCGATGCGTTATACGGAGGCGCGTCTTTCAAAAATCGCCGAGGAAATGCTCGCAGACATCGAGAAGGAGACGGTGGAGTTCACGCCGAATTTCGATGAAAGCGAGCAGGAACCGCTGGTACTCCCCACGCGGATACCTAATTTGCTGGTTAACGGTTCCTCGGGGATCGCCGTGGGCATGGCGACGAACATCCCGCCGCACAATCTGCGCGAGATCGTCGAGGCGGCGATCCTTCTCGTAGAGAATCCTGAGGCGACTCTGAAGCAGGTGATGAAGATTGTCCCCGGGCCCGATTTTCCGACGGCTGGCTACATTTACGGCCGTGATGGAATTGAACAAGCGTACAAGACCGGTCGCGGATCGTTTCAAGTGCGCGCCAAAGCCGCGATCGAACAGCGCGGTAAGGATCGCCAGGACATCGTTGTCACCGAATTGCCCTACCAGGTAAACAAAAAGAGCCTCATCCAGCATATCGCCGAGCTGATCAACAACAAGAAAATTGAAGGCGTCGCCGACATTCGCGACGAGAGCGACCGCGACGGCATGCGCATCGTCATCGAGGTGAAGCGCGACGAGGAGCCGGAAATCATCCTCAACAAGCTTTTCAAGATGACGCAGATGCAGGAATCATTCGGCATGATCCTGCTGGCCATCGTCGGCGGGCAGCCCCGCGAGCTTGGCCTGCTGCAACTGCTGCAACTTTTCATCGAGCACCGCGTGGACGTGGTCCGGCGGCGCACGCAGTACGAATTGCGCAAGGCCCAGGAGCGCGAACACATCCTGCTCGGCTATCGCATCTCGCTCGACAATATCGACGACGTAATTAAAATCATTCGTGGATCGTCTAGCCGTGCCAACGCGCGCGAAAACTTGCACGATTTCTTTGCAAACAAAGACGTCCGCGTGATGGTTGCCGGCAAGGAACGGACGGTCGAAGGCATCAAGGTCGACCGCCGCAAATACGGCATCGTCGCGCTCACCGGCGACGCGATCGGGCCAGCTGAAGGCGAAGGGCTCACCTACCCTCAGATCGATGCCATCCTCGAATTGCAGTTGCATCGCCTGACGCAGCTCTCCGTGGATGAAATTCTGAAGGAACTGGCGCAAATCCGTGAGCGTATCGCGGAACTTCGGGAAATCCTGGCGAGCGAGAAGAAATTGAAGGGCGTGATCGTAGCCGAGTTGCGCGAAGTGGCGAAGTCTTACGGAGACGAGCGGCGCACGCAGATCGTCGATCGCGTCGAAGAGATCAAGCTCGAGGACTTGATCAAAGACGAGGAGATGGCGATCACGGTGAGCCACGCGGGCTACGTGAAGCGCACCTCGGTTGAAACTTACCGCCACCAATCGCGCGGCGGCAAGGGTCGAATTGGCGCGAGAACGCGCGAAGACGATTTCGTCGAACACTTCTTTGTCGCATCGGCGCACAGCTACATCCTGCTATTCACGTCGAAGGGGCGCATCTATTGGCTGAAGGTGTACGAAATTCCCGAGGCGGCAGCGGCCACGCGCGGCAGGGCGATCAACAATCTGGTCCGTTTCCAGGAAGGTGAAACGCTGAAGGCGATCGTGCCGACGCGCAATCTCGAGGAAACCGGACGCTACGTTTTCCTAGCGACAAAGAACGGCACAGTGAAGAAAACCGAGTTGGCGGATTTTTCGAACCCGCGGCCATCGGGAATCATCGCCATCAACCTCGACTCGGGCGACGAGCTGATTGGCGCGAAGCTCACCGATGGAAAGCAGATGATTTTCCTGGCGAGCCATGAGGGCCAGGCGATTCTCTTCCGCGAAACCGAAGTGCGCTCCATGGGGCGCGCTGCCGGCGGCGTGAATGGGATGGACCTCGCGAAAGGCGATTACGTTGTCTCGATGGACGCCGTGCAGGTGGACTTCGGAATCGTGCAAAAGGAATACAAGAAAGAAACGCGGGATCTCGACGAACTGGAAAGCGACGAGATTCGCGAATCGCTCACGTCGCTGATGCTGACCGTGGCCGAAAAAGGCTACGGCAAGCGCACGCCGCTCGCGGAATACCGGGTCACATCGCGAGGCGGCAAGGGCGTGATCAACCTGAAGTCCACGGATCGCAACGGGCCCGTCGTCGCTGCGTTGCAGGTGCGCGAGGATTCCGACGTGATGATTATCACCGGCCACGGCAAAGTGATCCGCGTGCATTCGGGCGAAATCCGCGAAGCGGGCCGCTCGACGCAGGGTGTGCGATTGCTACGCCTCGATGAAGGCGACCGCATCGCTGCTGCCGCCGCCATCCTCGAAGAAGAGGAAGCCGCCGCCGCGACTCCCGAGCCCGAGAAGAAATGAGCCATCGAGAGCGGCTCGCAAATCTACTGCGCGACAAATCGCTGGTGCGCGGCGAATTCACGCTCGCCTCGGGCAAGAAGAGCGATTACTACCTCGATTGTCGGTTGACCACCCTTGATCCCGAGGGGGCGCTCCACACGGGATATTGCGTTCTCGAATTGCTCGATGAAATGGGGATCAAGCCGGATGCGATTGGGGGCTTGAGCATGGGCGCGGATCCGCTGGTCACCGCGGCAGGAGTGGTCAGCGCGATCGAAAAGCGGCCATTGCCAGGATTTCTGGTTCGCAAGAAGGCGAAAGAACACGGGCGGCAGAAACAGATTGAGGGCATGGAGAATCCACGCGGAAAGAAAGTGGTGATCGTTGACGACGTGTGCACCACGGGAGGCTCGACGCTGGAAGCGATTGACGCGGCGGAGCGCGAAGGCTGCGAGGTGATCGGCGTGATCAGCCTCGTGGATCGCGAAGAGGGTGGCTCCGATGCGCTGCGCGCGAAATACAATTACCGCTCGATTTTCACCGCCCGCGAACTCGTCGCCGACGAGCCGAAATCCGCGGGAGCGGTGTAAACCGTTCCCGCACCTTCCCTGAATGACGTTATAACCTTGCACGACTCTGTCCCTTCTCTCCACGCGATTACTGGAACGCGGGCTAAAATGTTCGCTACGAAACTTGAGAGGGAGGAACGATGAAGCGTTTCGGCCATCTGCCCATGCCCAATCTGGCCTATCAAGATCAAGTTTTTATGGAGAGCACCGCCGCCAGGCCGTTGCGCATTCTGGCCGAGTACATCGACCCGATCAACAGGCTGCGCCGCGCGGGAGTAGGAGACACCATCGTGATGTTCGGTTCAGCGCGCATTCGTCCCCGCGACCGAGCACTGACCGATCTAAAAAAAGTGCAATCCGCCGCTCGTGGCCGCCGCACGCCGGAATGGACCACCAAAATCGGCGCGGCGAAATCCATGGTGGGGATGTCGCGCTACTATGAAGAGGCGCGCGAGCTTTCGCGCCGAATCACCGCATGGGCGATGACACTCGGAGCGCAGCCTCGGCGTTTCGTGATTTGCTCGGGGGGCGGACCGGGGATTATGGAGGCGGCTAACCGCGGAGCGGCCGAAGCGGGCGGATCGTCGATCGGGCTAAGTATTCAACTTCCGCACGAGCAGCGGCCGAATCCCTACATCAGCGCGGATCTGAATTTCTGTTTTCACTATTTTTTTATGCGTAAATTGTGGTTCGCCCAAATGGCCAAGGCGCTGATCGTTTTTCCGGGCGGTTTCGGCACCATGGACGAGCTCTGGGAAATGCTCACGCTGATGCAGACCGGTAAACTTTCCTCGCGGCACCTGATTCTGATTTACGGAAGAAAATATTGGAACCGGGTGGTGAACTGGCGCCACATGGTCCGCACCGGCACCGTGAGCGAGAAGGAATTCAAGATGCTGCAATTTACCGACACGGTAGATGATGCGTTTAACCACGTGCGTGGAGAGATGGAGAAACATCATCTGGCGCTCGATGTGGAGTGATCTGGTCGGTGTGACGCTTGTTCGGACGCAAGTCTAAATCTTTGCCGGAGAACTGCGCGCGGGCTGGAGCGTGGCTGGCAAAATCCGCGCGCTGGTCAGTTCTTTGAGACTTCCCGGTCGACCAGGAAGACGGCGTCGAAACGGCGCTGCTCGTCCCGGTCATGCACCAGAACAACCGGCGAAAGCCGGAGTGATTGCTTGCACGTCCTGCACGTGCTCATCTCGCCCTGAAGGTCTTGCACGAACCCATCTGTAAAATGATATGCGGAACGCGGGCGGCGCGCGGCCTTGGCCCCGCGGGTCCCACAATGAGGGCACGTGTATTCAACGCGGTCTTCGAGCGGATCGCGATTCAACGCGGCCCAACCTGTCAACCGAACACCCACTGTCTCTATCGAAGGACGGCTCATGATAGCTATCTCGACCCCCAGTTCAGGTTCTTACGGCTTGTTAGACGCACGAAGCGGCGGGCACGATGCACGATCCGATCGAAAAGTGCAACGTCCTGTGAAATAGAGGCTTACGAGGCCCTGGACGCGGCGTGCCAGGGGGCCTGAAACCGGCCCGGCCATTCGGGGTCTATTTCACGTAGAGATCGACTTCGAAGGCCCGGCGCAGCGCAAACTTCGTCAATCGGAATAGCCGCTGCAAATAGAGGGCTCATTGTGTGTCTCGTCGAGAGAGGGAGGCGTGCACATGAACAATTTCGGAAACTTTTCGAACTGCATGGTTGATGCTGGCCAGGGTGAGCATAGGCAGACAAGAGTCTCCGGTAGCGCGCTGGCAGCGTCTGGCGCCATCGAGATAGCCGCAGTCGCAGTCCTGCTGCTCTGGCCGCTCGTTGCCCCCGCCGTGCTTCCGCCGGAAACTCAAGCGACGCCCGTGCCGTTGCTCAAGGGACCGCTGGTTGCCGACTCGAACCATCGGCACGACGCGCGAAATTCCCATCAGAGGCCCCGGACCACCACGTTTACAGACCGCGTGTTTCACCAGCCGCTTTCCATACCCGCTCTTGTCGCTCAAAGCGCCAGTGTGGATCAACCTGACTCGGACCTTATCGATGATGCGGTCAGGATGGGCAGACCAGGAACCGATGTGTTGGGCGCCGGGCAAGGTGCCAACGTCCCCGCCCCTCGGGCAACTCCACCTCGTATGATTAGTAAAGGCGTGATGGATGCGTTCCTAGTCGAGCGCGTGCAGCCCGAGTATCCAGCGACAGCGAAGATGATTCACCTATCGGGTGCCGTACAACTGCGCGCCGTGATTGGTATCGACGGCAGAATCCGCCACTTAGTAGTGGTGAGCGGCAACCCGATCCTAGCGCAAGCTGCGGTTGCTGCGGTGAGGCTGTGGCGCTATGAGCCAACGCGCCTGAATGGAGAGCCCGTCGAAGTCCTGACCCAAATCACCGTGAATTTTGTGTTCGAGTAGAAGCCGCTCTCGGGGCGATGCGGTTTCGCCTACGCCGGGCCCACACATTCCAAAGCCGCATGAAGCTAGAAGTGAATGACTATACCCGTGGAGATGCGAGCGTTGTTCCGGGTGCTGCCGAAGAAGTGAGCTGGGAGGTAGTCGCCCTGAATGATTCGCCAGGAGATGGAGGGAGCGATTTGGGTGTCAATACCCCCTCCTACGGCCACGGCAAACCCCGTGGAGCCGAAACCGAAAGAGCTGGCGTGGACGCCGCCGATCAGGAGATGGGCGAACGGGGAGACGCGCGTGGGCCAGTGCACCTGCGGTCCAAAAAGAAACGAGGTGATCGAGGTGTGCGAGCCATAGTCGCCGCTAAAGTCGGCGACGCCGCCAATCCAGCTGGCCGGCTTGTACTCCCCAGAGAACTCCCAACCCGCCGAGTTGAATGATGGCGAGTTATCCACGCGCATGTAGGAAAATCCACCGAAGACCTCAACCTTGTCATTCAAAAACTGTGCCTTCGCCGGAATCGACGCCAGCAAAACCAACCCAAGCAACAGAGCGAATCTACGCAGCATGAAGAAAGCCTCCTCACGACAATGGGATTTTTGAAGCTTGCCCTCACGGGCTTTTGCAATTGCGTCGGTGATCCTTTGAACCCGAGCTCAGACATCGAGAAGCCGGGGCTGTCCGTCGTTTTGATGTACAAGTTCCCGCGGACGTTGTGCGTCAAATGAGTTATTGTCTTGCGCCAGGTCCGAGTTTGGCGAGCGACTGGCGTACCTCAGTGAGCTCGGGCAAATCGGAATCCGCCTCGTTCCACAAGGTGGTTGCGGTCGAAAACTCCTGCTCGGCCGTTTGGGAATCTCCATTGTGTTGCGCCACAAGCGCCAGCGCGTAATGCGAACCTGCGTAGTCGGGCCCACGCTGATACATGGCGTCGGCAAGTTGGCTGGCTAGCGCCCAGTCACCTGCCCGCCGCGCCACACCAGCCAAGAACTCAAGGTGAAACAGGCCCTGCGTCCAGCTGTCAGGACCATTGGCGGCTTGGATTCGGCGAGCAACGTTGTCAAAAAGGGATCCAGCTTCGGCGGTTCTCCCAGCCTGCAAAAGCAGCGCGGCCTGTAAACCTTCCGTGTAAGGACGCACCGTTGCTTGATCGGGTCGGGAGATGGTTTGCGCAACACGGTTGGCCTGGGCCAACTCCGTGGCCGCCTCTTTAGGATGGCTGGTGGCAAGCAAGGCATCACCGGCCAACGCATGTCCGACGATGCGGGCAAGCGGCGCCGGGCGCTCCGCCAACTCACGAGCCGCCACAAGCGCCTCGGCGTAACGGCCGCGGTCCAGCAGAAATTCAGGCCAGTCTTCCCGATTGAAGGAGTCGTAATCCGTGAACGCCGGAAGAGTGGACACGATCCGAAAGTATTTCTCTGCGTTCTTCATCTGGCCGAGATATTCGTACGAGGATGCCAACAGGTCTAGATTGTGGGCATAGTGCCAGTCGTACCAGGGAGGGATGTTCTCCTTTTGAAAATAAGATCGCTCGATGTCATCGGTCTTCAAGAACTGCGCGATGGCCTGATCCATGTGGCCGATGTGGCGAAGCACGTGGCCGTACATGT
>DATDMO010000449.1:0-7901 GCA_036518755.1 Candidatus Acidiferrales bacterium
CGGTGGATGATCCGCGAGGTACTGACTCAGGTGCGCGGTGAGCTGCGTAAGGCCAGCGCTCACATTGCGGTCCAGCGCTTCGACGACGTCGGAAACTTTTTTCCCCGTCACCGGCTCATCGTGGGCGTAAGAATCAGACCAAATCACGGTGTTTGTTTTGGGGTCAAACAATTCGATTTGAAAAGAAAAGCGGGCTGAGAGCACCGGCGCTTCCACTTCGTCAAGGGCGTACAAATGACCACGGACGATGTAATCGCCGCGTGCATTGCTGCGGAGGGCGGATACCGAGCGATACGTTCCCGAGGACTGCAAGGAACGAGTCAGCATGTCCCGCACCATATCGGCCGGGGATTCTGCCCAGCGCTGGTATTCGTAGGTGCCCAACTGAACGGGCCCGCTTCCATAGACGAGGCGATCGTCACGGTATAAATGCGAGGCGGTAACGCGGCCGACGAGCAACGATATGGGAAAGCGCGCGGTGGAGGACTCGGGCGCCGCTGGGGCGCCGGTATCCAGCACGTAGTACTTCACAGGCCGCGAAGCGCCGCACGCCGCGGTGAATACCACAGCCAGGAAAATAAGCAGGGCTTGCTGCATCTCGCGCGTCGTCACTCTTGGTTTCCCCTCCCCTATTTGGGCGGCGCTTGGCCCGGTTTTCGCGGCTTGAGCCCCGATGCGCGAATCAAAGTGTAAGGCCGCGTCTTGATCGTCTCGGTGAACGAATTCAAATTTTCGGTGACGTGGCGCAGATTATCGATAATCTCATCCAGGTTTTCAGAATTCACGTCCAACGTGTTATCGAGCTGGCTCGTAAGGGTGACCGCTGAGTCGAGCGACTGCCGAAGGTCACTCACGGCTTTGTGGAGATCGGGGCGGTTCTCGGAAATTACCGCATCCAGATGGGCGAGGGCCTCGTTGGCCTGCGCGGAAGTCTTGCGGAAATCATCGAGCAAGGGCGCGAGTTTCGCGCTCGACGCACTTACGTTGTTCAGCGTCGAATGAATCGCCGGCCGGTTCTCATCGAGCATCCCGTGAAGGTCTGCGAGGCTCGCGGAGATGTTGGCGCGGTTCCGCGCGTCGAGCAAATCGTTCACGCGGACGATGGTTTCCTTCAAGGCGACGACGCGATCATTGAGGTTCGCGAGGAGCTCGTTCGCATTCGGGCCCAATTGGGCGATCAGCGCCGTGACGTCGGAAAAACTGGTGTATTCGAGCGACTTGAGCGTTGAGCCGCTCGGCGCCCTCGGCGCGGCGAGAGTGCCTGGAACGATTCCCAGAAAATTATCGCCTAGCGGGCTGACGCTCGTGATTTCGGCGATGCTATCGATTTTTACTGGGACGGAGGGCTGCACGGTAAAATCGATTTCCATGCGCGTGGGATTCTGCGGGTCGCTCTTCACTTCTTTGACGCGGCCCACCGGCGGTCCTCCGGCATAGCGGACTTCGGCGCCCGGGCTTAGCCCCCCTGCATTTTTGAAATAGGTTCGGTAGGGAACGTTGCCACGGCTGAACGTTCCCGAAAGTAAAAACACTGTCATCGCGAGCAAGGCAGCAGCGACTAAAACGAATATCCCGACGAGAGCCTGCTCCCGCTTCGATTCCACTGGTTTCCTCAATAATTTCCAGCCGGTTCACACGCCTGCAATTCGAGCCGGCTGCTTCCGGAATGCCGGGGAGTATAACATGCAGCGCGCGATTCGCCAGTTTCAGTGCCGCTGGAAAGGGCCTTCCCCCGTTAGCATCTGCAGGTAATCGATTTCGCCCGCCACTTCGGGCTCGGGGACGCGGTCCAGAAACTGACGTACGCGCGGCTCCGCGCTCTCGCGAAGCGCCTGCGGCGTGTCGTTGGCGACGATTTTTCCCTTGTCGAGCAGGATCATGCGGTCGGCGATCAAAAAGGCGCTGGCGAGCTCATGCGTTACTACGAGAATGGTGATTCGGAATGCCTTCTTCAGTTTAAGAATCAGTTCATCGATCCCCGCCGCGATAATGGGATCGAGGCCGGCCGAGGGCTCGTCGAAGAATAGAATTTCAGGTTCCATGGCGAGCGCGCGGGCGATGGCGGCGCGCTTCTTCATCCCTCCGCTCAATTGCGCCGGCATATAATCTTCGAATCCAGAAAGCCCCACTTGATCGAGCTTTAAGCGCACCATGATTTCGATCGTGGATTCATCGAGGGGAGTGTGCTCCCGCAACGGAAGTGCCACGTTGTCTCCGACCGTCATCGATCCGAATAGCGCTCCACCCTGGAACGACATCCCCATTTTCTTTCGCAGCTGGTCCCGCTCGTTTTCGGGCATCTTCGCGAAATTCCTTCCGCGAATCCAAATCTCTCCTCCACTCGGCTGTTCAAGGCCAACAAGAGTGCGAAGAAGGGTGCTTTTTCCAGAGCCCGAACCGCCTAGGATCACCAGCGTCTCGCCCGGTTGCACTTCGAAGTTGATGCCGTGGAGGATTTCCTGGGTGCCGTAGCGGACGCGAAGATCCCGCGCCGAAATGACGGCCGATTCGCCGGGCGCGTATTCTTGGGGCATGATCTTGATACGGCTCTTCTACCGCTATCGAGGCGCCGTGAAATAAAAGATGCTAGTGAAAACCAAATCTACCGCGATGACAAGAAAAATGGATTTCACCACCGCCGAAGTTGTCGAGCGGCCAACTTCCTCCGAGCCCAGGCCCGTGGAAAACCCCTCATGGCAGCCGACAGCGGTAATCACCAGGCCGAACATCACGCTCTTGATCAGGCCGGTGACCACGTCGCGCAAGGTGATGGCATCGATCGTGGCATGGAGGTAGGTGGCCCACGTGAAGCCGGCATTCGTAACGCCGAAAAGGCCTCCGCCCAGGACGCCCATGAAATCCGACCAGGTGGTGAGGCATGGCATCATCAAGAGCATGGCGAGGAATTTCGGCGCCACGAGAAAGCGAGCCGGCTCAAGCGCCATGGTTTCCAGAGCGTCGATTTCCTCGTTGACCTTCATCGTGCCGATTTCCGCGGCGAACGCCGATCCCGAGCGGCCGATCACCATGATCGCCGTCATCAGCGGCCCCAACTCCCGCGTCATCGAAATAGCCACGGCGCTCGCGACCAACTGGAGCGCGCCGAGCGTGCGCAATTCGTAGGCCCCTTGCAGCGCCAAGATCATGCCCACGAAAAAAGAAATGAGAGAGACGATGGGGATCGCCTCCACCCCGATGGCCATGGCTTGATGCACCGCCCGATGCCATCGGAGCTTCCTGCTCCAAAAATGCCCGAAAAATACGGCTCGCGCCGCGCCGCCGGCAAGGCGCGCCAGTCCCCCGACGTAAGCCAACCCATCGATTGTGGCTTCGCCTATGGTCTCTACGAATGGCATTTGGACGTTTGGAGGTACGCGCTAACGGGAGGCGGTGGTCCCGCCGCTCGCCGCACCCAAAGCTTCCTGTTCCGTATCGTGAACTTCAAAGACTTTCAACAAGCGAGTCAGCTGCAGAACTTCACGCGCCGTCGGGCTCAGGCCGCAAAGAGCGAATCCTCTCTTCAAGTCTCGCGAGACCTTCAATCCTTCGACGAGCGATGCGATTCCAGCGCTGTCGATGTAGTTTACCTTTTGAAGATTCACGATCACGCGGCTCACGCCCTGCTCCCTCAACGTGCCGAGCAGGCTCCTGCGCACTTCGGGAGAATTGTATAGCGTGATGTCTCCCACCACGTCGACGATGGTGGCGCTTTCGAACTTGCGTGTGGAGATATTCATTAGCAGCCTGCGCGGCGTCACAGTGTTTTGCCAGAGATCGTGCCCGAATGCAATGCATTTTAAGCGCGTTAGTATGACGAAAAGGGCGCGAACGACGATGCCCGCTGGGAAGAAATTTCGCGGAAGGAGCCTCGGAAAAACTCTTAGCCGCGGTGATCGGCGGGAATATAGCTGCGAAGATCGTAGCCCGTATAGACTTGGCGAGGCCGCGAAATCTTTTGCTCCGGATCGAGCAGCATCTCTTCCCATTGCGCGATCCATCCTGAAGTCCGCGGGATCGCGAAAAGCACGGGAAACATCGTCACCGGGAAACCCATCGACTGGTAGATCAGTCCCGTATAAAAGTCCACGTTGGGATACAGGCGGCGTTTGACGAAATATTCGTCCTCGAGCGCAATCCGCTCGCATTCGAGCGCAATATCAATCAATGGGTTTCGGCCCATGATGTCGAAGACCTCGTAGGCAATGCGCTTTACGATTTTGGCGCGCGGATCGTAGTTCTTGTACACCCGGTGGCCGAATCCCATCAGCAATTTCTCGCCGCTCTTCACGCGCTTCACGTATGCGGCCACGTTGTTCACCGAACCGATTTCGAGCAGCATGCGCAACACCGCTTCGTTCGCGCCTCCGTGCAACGGTCCGTACAGCGCAGCCGTCGCCGCCGCGGCTGCGGAATACGGATCCACGTGCGAACTTCCTACGCCCCGCATCGCGGTGGACGAGCAGTTCTGCTCGTGGTCCGCATGCAGGATGAACAATATGTCCAGCGCCCGTTCGAGCGTGGGATTAGGACGGTACTGCAGCTCGGTGGTGCGGAACAGCATGTTCAAGAAATTTCCGCAGTAACTGAGATCGTTGTCGGGATAAACGAATGGCATGCCCAGGCTGTGCCGATAGGCGAATGCGGCCAGCGTCGGCATCTTGCCGATCAGCCGGTAGGTTTGCTTGCGCCTCGAGTCTGCGCTGAAAATATCCTTGGCATCGGGATAAAAGGTGGAAAGCGCCGCCAGGGTCGAGATCAACATGCCCATCGGATGAGCGTCGTAGTGAAAACCGTCGAGAAATTTCTTGATGCTTTCGTGGATGAACGTATGGTGCGTGATGTGATAGTTCCAATCGGCCAGCTGAGATTTCGTGGGTAGCTCGCCGTGCAGAATCA
Source organism: Candidatus Acidiferrales bacterium (assembly GCA_036518755.1). GTDB lineage: Bacteria > Acidobacteriota > Terriglobia > Acidiferrales > UBA7541 > Palsa-295. The sequence goes on from DATDMO010000449.1 coordinate 4,897, forward strand.
AGTACGCCGTCTCGGGATAGGTGCTTTTTTCCGCCAGCTCTTCGATCGAATAACCGCGGTAGCGCAGAATGCCGCTGTCGCCGTCGATGAAGGTGATCTTGCTCGTGCAAGACGCCGTATTCGCGAACGAGGGATCGTAGCTCATCATCCCAAAATCGGATTCGTTGATTTTAATCGGCCGCAGATCGATCGCGCGGATCGTATCGTTCTTGATCGCCACTTCATACTGACGGCCGTTGCGGTTGTCGATGATTGTTAGCGTGTCCCGGCGCGTAGCTGCTGGGGTCCCAGCGCTAACCGTCGGCTCTGTTTTCGTCGGATTCATTCCCCAATTCCTTCCAAGAGGGAGCAGACCGCTGGCCAAGCAAGCGCAGCATCAACAATGTACACTAAAACTCGCCCCTGGCGAACGCTTTGCTTCGTGGGCGATCGAAGTGAGGTCGGCATCTCCAGGTTCAATTGCGGGAACCAGAGTCCATGCGAAAAGCGCCAAAAAGCCGATTTCTCCACTCCTCACCGTAGACGACTTTTCTTTACACCAACAGGTACTTGCGTCGTTCGAGGCCCTTGTGTGAAGATTTTCTTTGTATCCTCGTAGTGCGCCCATTCGACTCGAACATCCCACTGCCCCATCCCCGGGGAACCCACCCTTGAAAAGAAAACGCGGGCAAGCCCGTGCCGCCGCTGGCAAACCGCCCCGCTGGGAGGTAACATACCGCAGTCGTTGCTGGCCTGCCGGATAGGTTGGGTTTCGCGTGTCAGTTCCCATTTCACTACCTCAAATCATGGCCCATCGCCAAGCAGGTCTTGAAGTGTGGATGGACCGCGTGCTGGAAATTGCTCCCAAGGTCGAACCGAACTGGCGGAGGGCCGAAGTGCACGATTTGCGCGTTGCTTTCCGTCGATGCCGCACCATGGGCGAAGCTCTTAGCGAAGTAAGTCCTAGCTCGCGCTGGCGCAGGATCAAGAAAGTCAGCCGCAAACTATTTCATGCTTCGGGCGATTTGCACGATACCCAGGTGGAACGGAGTTGGGTGAAGAAGTGCGGTCCGGCCGGCGACCCTGTGCGCCTCTACATGTTGCGCCTCCTTTCGCGCGAAGAAAAGAAGCACCGCAAGAGTGCGGCCGCGGCGCTGGCCGCATTCGACGAGAAGGAGTGGAAGAAGCTGAAGCGGAAGTTGCAGCCCAAAGCCGAATTTTTCCCGTCGGGCAGCGTCGTTTTCCAGCGGCTCGCCATGGCAAGGTTAAACGAGGCCGCCAGGCTCTACGAGGAAGCCAAAAGAAAACGAAGCAGCATCGCGTGGCATCGGCTGCGCATCGGCATCAAAGACTTTCGCTACGTGGTTGAAAACTTCTTGCCCGAACGCTATGAGGCGTGGTCCGCCGACTTGAAGCAAATGCAGGATCAGTTGGGCGACGTTCACGATATCGATGTGCTTCGAAGCAAGCTCCGCAGGCACGCATCCAAGTTGGATCCGCAGGTCCTGGAGAAGTGGCGCGAGAGACTTGCGATCGAACGCAAATCCATCCTGCATGCGTTCCTTGTGAAATCCAAAGGCTCGGATTCACCGTGGGCTGCCTGGCGCTCCGGTTTTCAGCAAGGCCACACCCTGGTTGCGACCTCATTTCCGAGGCACCGGATCGCTTTAGCAGCTGGCTAATCCGCCAGTTTCCGCAGCAATTTTGCCGTGAGAATCCATCGCAACTCCCAACGGCCCCGCGGTTGCAAGTGCTCGAAGCAGCAGGCTCCTGCTTTCTTCAGTTCCGTGATCGGCCCGCGAGCGCCCGCCAGCTGAGCGATGGTCAAATCGAGATGAGGCGCATGTCCAAAGCATGCGATCTCCTTTGCTCTCAGATGCGACACTTCCTTCACTATGTCCGCGGGATTGGCGGCGGGCTTCAATGCGTCGCTCACTCGTATCTTTTCTGGCGCGAATCCTAGCGCCTCGGCAAAAATCTCCGCCGTCTGGGCTGCGCGAATGTAGGGACTGGTAATAAGAATATCCGGTTTTGCGCCTGTTTCACCAAAGCCCAGAGCCGTCGCGCGGGTTTTCTGAACACCTCTCGGTGTCAGTGGCCTTTCGGCTTCCGGCGGAGCTTCGGGATCTGTGCGATCGATTGCGATGCCATGGCGAATCAAATAGAGAATCATTTTAGGCTACCTCGGCCCTGCGCTGCGCCCGCCGAAATTCGGCTTTCAAGTGAAATTCCTTCTGGAATAAGTCCAGTTTCCGGTTGAGTCCCGCTAAGTCGAGGCGGGTTCCATCCGATGCGCGCACCAGAAAGACCGCCCGGCGCCCTGAAATCTGGACGTCCACGCCGGAAATGCGCTGTGCGTGCTCCGATTCAAGCTTCTCGGCGATGCGCAGAAGCGAAGTGAGCAAACGCACATCGTGTCTCTGGGGCCCATCGAGAGCCGCGTAGGAGGCGTGCTCGATCTGCGGCTCCGACTTGGCATTGTGATACCGCACCAGAGACGCAACCATATCGCGCCGCCATCCCCCGAGTCCGGGGATTTCTCCGTTGCGGACGAGGTATTCGCCGTGCCGGTGGTGCGCCTTTTCGCTGACAAAATGCCCCACGTCGTGCAGCAAGGCCGCTATTTCCAGAATATTTCGCCGGTCGGGACCCATCTCGTGAATAGGCCGTAACTGATCGAAGAGCGAAAGCGCTATCTTTGCCACTTGGTCCGCGTGCTGGGCATTGTAATTGAGGCGCCGCGCGAACCATCGCGCCCCCGCCAGCAGGCTCGCGGCGCGCCCCTTCTCTTCTTCCGTCACGGCTCCAACCGAATACTGTTCCGCAACCAAGTCGAGGAGCAGCCCTTCGCGGACACCGACTCCAGGCACCAGCATGGACCGCAAGCTCAGCCATTTCGCCACTGCCGTGATCACGATCGCCGCAATTCCTATCACCTCCGCGCGGTCCTTTCGCACTCCAAAGACCCGCATTCGTCCGGGGACGTCCAGCGTCAGCATTCGCCACGTCTGGTCCTTCAATAAACG
>DATDMO010000450.1:0-22263 GCA_036518755.1 Candidatus Acidiferrales bacterium
AGGGGCTGGACTTGCTGCGTCACAAGAAGGAATTTGGCCTCGATCTCTTGCAGATTTCGAAGGTATGGCAATTCGGGAGCGTGATTCGTTCGTGGCTGCTGGATTTGACGGTGGACGCTTTGTCGAATAATCCGAGTCTACAAGGAATTGAAGCATATGTGACCGATTCGGGCGAGGGCCGATGGACGGCGATCGAGGGGATTGACCTCGGCGTACCGCTGCCGGTGATTTCGGGGGCGCTCGATACGCGGTTTCGGTCGCAGGATCCGCAACCGTTTGCCAACAAGCTGCTGGCGATGATGCGGCACGAGTTTGGAGGACACGCGGTGAAAACCGCCGGCAAGGATTGATGGCGGATTTCGTGCGAATCGCGACGGCAAGATTTTAAGACTGCGACGGTAATCTACATCAAAGAGAGGTCCTTCGACTGCGTGTCCCGGCGCTTCGCGCGAAACCAAAACCGCGGGACACTTCGCTCAGGATGACGGCGCTACAAGAACGATGAAGATGGATACGCGCGTATTTCCGGATGGCGATGCGCTGAGCCGGGCGGCGCTGGATGCGTTGCTGCAAATTGTGAGCGATGCAGTGAAGGAACGCGGCCGATTCGCCATCGCGCTTGCCGGAGGCCATACGCCCGCGAAGCTGTACCAGATGTGGGCGCAGCCGGAGAAGCGCGGCATGCCGACGCCGTGGGAGCGCGTGCACTTATTCTGGGGAGACGAGCGATACGTCCCGCACGACGATCCGGCTAGCAATTACCGAATGACGCGGGAAAACTTGATCGCGCATGTCCCGATCCCGAAGGAAAACGTGCACCCGATGCCCACGGATGCGCCGCGGCCCGAGAAAGCAGCGGAAACATACGAGGCCGAACTGCGCCGATTCTTCGGCACCGCGACACCTGCATTCGATCTTCAACTTCTTGGCCTGGGCGTGGAGGGACACACCGCTTCTCTGTTTCCGGGGTCGCCTGCGCTGGAAGAAAAGGAGCGGTGGGTAGCGGCGGTGACGGCGCCGGCTAAACCGCCGCAGCGCCTAACGCTAACACTACAGGTGCTAAACCAGGCCCGGAACACCTTCTTCCTAGTAGCGGGAGCCGATAAACGGGCGATTATCACGGCTCTTCGGGGCAGCTCCACAGAAGGCTCAGGCGTCTACCCAGCGGCCAGGGTCCAGCCCAAGGGACCGGTCGTTTGGTTTCTCGACGAAGCTGCGACTGGATAGAACTGGACCAGAGTGTTGGAAACTTCAGCGCAGATCCATGCGTCTAATCGCTTTACGAGGTGTCTATCGACGCGGCGGGGACTGCCGATGAGGTGTAAGAAAAGCGCGATATAATATTGCCATCCGAGTCGTCGCCCGGCTTGGATGGGGATGCTTGATCTTCCATCTTCCTCGGTTACTAAATTTGACCGCAACCCGTAGGAAAAGACAGGGACACAACCATCGATGAATAGGACCTTTGCCCGGCTACCCATTCTGCTGATAACGCTATCGATTTTGATAGGCACGAGCGCGTGCACGACGAAGACCGTGCAAACCGCACCTCCGCCCTTTGCGGCGCGCGTGGTGGTTGCGAAGGCTGAGCGGAAGACCGTTCCGATCAATCTGACCGCGATCGGCTCGGCCGAAGCGTTCACGACTGTTTCGGTGAAGGCGCAGGTGAACGCGGTTCTTGAGACAATTCACATCAAGGAAGGGCAGTTCGTAAAGAAAGGCGATTTGCTCTTTACGCTGGACGCAGCGCCGTTTGAAGCGGCCCTGGCACAGGCGCAGGCCAACCTGGCGCGCGATAAGGCGCAGGCAGAGCTGAACGACGTGCAAGCCAAGCGCTACGAGCAGCTTTACAAGGCCGGAGTTGCGCCGAAGGAACAGCTCGATCAGGCGCAGGCGAACGCCGCTGCACAGGACGCCGCAGTGCGAGCAGACGAGGCTGCCGTTCATTCCGCGCAGCTCCAGGTGGGTTACTGCAAGATTTACTCACCCACAGATGGGCGCACGGGTGCGATCCAGGTGTATCCGGGCAATATCGTAAAGCAAAACGACGTCCCGGTCCTGATTGTCATCAATCAAGTTTCGCCTATTTTTGTGGATTTCTCGATTCCGGAGCAATACTTTTCGGCGGTGGAAAAATTCATGTCGCACGGTGCCTTGCGCGTGGAAGCCACTCCTTACGGGGACGCGAAGCCCGAGTTGGGCGCGCTTACGTTTGTCGACAACACGGTGGATAACACGACGGGCACGATCAAGCTAAAGGCTCGCTTCGGTAATGCGGACCACCGGCTATGGCCAGGGCAGTTTTCAACCGTGCTGCTGCGATTGGCACAAGACGAGGATGCCACGATTGTGCCTACGCAAGCCGTGCAGACCGGCGCCAATGGGGATTTTGTGTACGTGGTGAAATCGGACTCGACAGCGGAGATGCGCCCTGTGAAGGTAGCCCGTGCCATTGCAGGGGATTCGGTGATTTCGAGCGGAGTGCAGCCGGGGGAGACAGTCGTAACGGACGGCCAACTTCGTCTGATCCCCGGGATGAAAGTGCAGATCGTCAGCTCGATGTCTGGAAGCTAGAAAAGCTCTATGAATATCGCGCAGCCATTTATCAAGCGCCCGATCATGACCACTCTGGTCATGGCGGCAATTTTGATTTTCGGGGTTATCGCCTATCGTTCGCTGGCCGTGAGCGACCTGCCGACGATCGACTATCCGACGATCAGCGTTTCGGCGTCTTTGCCAGGCGCGAACCCGGACACAATGGCTTCGGCCATCGCCACTCCGTTGGAAAAGCAGTTTTCGACGATTGCCGGGCTCAATTCGATGACCTCGACGAGCCGCCAGGGCAACACGGGCATTACTCTTCAATTTGACCTGAGCCGGAATATCGATGCGGCCGCTCAAGACGTGCAGGCGGCGATTTCCCGGGTGCAGGGGCAGCTTCCGCCGAATATGCCCAGCCCGCCTTCGTTCGAGAAGGTGAATCCAGCGGACTCGGCTGTTCTCTATCTGGCTCTAGGTTCGTCGACGCTGCCGCCTCAGACCGTGGATCAATATGCCGAAACGCTGCTGGCGCAGCGCATTTCGATGGTGAAGGGAGTGGCGCAAGTAAGCGTATTCGGTTCGCAGAAATATGCGGTGCGAATCGACTTGGATCCTCAGGCATTGGCATCGCGGCAGATTGGAATCGACGAAGTGACGGCAGCGGTGCAAAATGCAAACGTAAACCTGCCTACGGGGACGCTCTACGGCCCGCATAAAGCGTATACAGTGCAGGCGAATGGGCAGTTGACGCGGGCATCGCTGTACCGTCCGCTGATCGTCGCCTATCGAAACGGATCACCGGTGCGGCTTGACGAACTGGGGAACGTTTACGACGGCGTGCAAAACGATAAGATCACAAACTCGTACAACGACGAGCGCGCAATTATTCTGGCGGTGCAGCGGCAGCCGGGCACCAACACGGTTGAAGTTGTGGACGGAGTGCAGAAAGTACTACCGCAGTTCCTGGCCGTTCTGCCACCCTCGGTTCATCTGACGCAGGTTTACGACCGTTCTGTGACGATTCGTGAATCGGTGAACGACGTGAAGTTCACGCTGTTCCTCGCAATCTGCCTGGTGGTCCTGGTGATTTTTCTCTTCTTGCGGAATCTTTCCGCCACGGTGATTCCGAGCTTCGCGCTTCCGATGTCTCTGGTGGGGACTTTCGCCGTAATGTATCTGCTGAACTACACAGTGGATAATTTATCGCTGCTGGCGATGATCCTCTCGGTAGGTTTCGTGGTGGACGATGCGATTGTGATGCTGGAAAACATCGTGCGGCACATGGAGATGGGCGAGCGGCCGATGGAGGCGGCGCTGAAAGGTTCAAGGGAAATTGGGTTCACGATCGTTTCGATGACCTTGTCACTGACGGCAGTTTTTATTCCGGTTCTATTCATGAGCGGAATCATCGGGCGGCTGCTGCACGAATTCGCAGTGGTGATCATGATGGCGGTTCTGGTTTCGGGATTCGTCTCATTGACGCTCACGCCGATGCTTTGCAGCCGCTTTCTGCGTCCGAGGGAGAATGCGAAGCATGGGCGGACGTACATGTTTCTGGAGCGATTCTTCGACCGGATGCTGAAGGGATACGATATTTCGCTGCAGTGGGCGCTCCGGCATCGCGTGTTCGTGATGGGGACGTCCGTAATCATTCTGCTGGTGGTGTTTTGGCAATTCAAGACGATTTCCTACGGGTTCTTGCCGGAAGTAGATTCGTCAACCCTGCAAGGTTACACCCGGGCGGTGCAAGGAATATCGTTCGACTCGATGAAACAGCATCAGGAAGAAGTCAACAAGGTTCTGTTTAACGATCCAAACAACAAAGGCTTTTTCTCGACTATCGGGTTGGTGGGCGGCGGCGGGAATTCGGGATTCATCTTCCTCCACCTTAAGCAGCCATCGGAGCGCCCGGAAATTCCGAGCGCCAGGATGTTGGCACTGGATAAGAAGTACGGCGGAGTGCCGATGCTCGGGAGCATCCTTCACTGGACCGCACCGCTTTTCGCACACCATCCGGACATCAACGAAGTGATGCAAGAGCTGCGAATGAAGCTTGGAAGAATTCCGGGCATTCTGGTGTTTCTGCGGAATCCGCCTCCCATTCAGATTGGCGGAGACGTTACCGAGAGCCCTTATCAGCTTACGTTGCAAAGCCCGGATACCGATGAACTCTATCGAGTGGCGACGAGCTTCGAGCAGAAGATGAGCGGCCTCCCGACAATCCAAGACGTCACGAGCGATCTACAGATCGCCAGTCCACAGGTGGACGTGAAAATCGACCGCGATAAAGCTTCGGCTTTGGGTGTTACCGCGTCACAGATCGAAGACGCGTTGTACACCGCCTATGGCCAGCGCCAAATTTCTACGATCTTTGCGCCGAACGACGAATTCTGGGTGGTGATGGAGCTCGAAGATAAATACCAGAAGGATCCCAGCGCGCTTTCATTGCTCTATATACGGTCCAGCGGGGGCAACCTCGTTCCACTTAGCGCGGTCGCGAGCCTGGGGACGAGCCTCGGGCCGTTGACGGTGAATCACTTGGGCCAGCTCCCTTCGGTGACCATCTCATTCAACCTGAAGCCCGGCGCAGCCATTGGCCAAGCGGTGAACCAGATCGACGATTTGACCCGGTCCCTTCCAGCGAGCGTGTCGTCGCAATTCCAGGGGACGGCGCAGGCATTTCAATCGTCTTTGGTAGGCCTGGGCATATTGCTAGTGATTGCCATCGTAGTGATCTACATCGTGCTCGGCATTCTTTACGAGAGTTTCATCCATCCGATCACCATCCTATCGGGTTTGCCATCGGCGGCGTTCGGCGCGCTGCTGACGCTGCAGCTTTTCGGGTACAGCCTTGACCTTTACGGATTCGTGGGCGTGATTATGCTGATTGGGATCGTGAAGAAGAACGCGATCATGATGGTGGATTTTGCCATCGCGCGCGAAAGGGAAGGACACTTAAACGCCGCCGAGGCCGTCTACCAGGGCTGCCTGGTGCGTTTCCGGCCGATCATGATGACGACCATGGCTGCATTGATGGGGACGTTGCCGATCGCCGTAGGATTCGGCGCCGGAGCGGATTCGCGGCGGGCGCTCGGGCTGGCGGTTTGTGGGGGCCTGATTTTTTCGCAGCTCGTTACGCTGTATCTCACGCCGGTGTTTTACACCTACATGGATACGTTCCAGAGCTGGATGGAGCGTCGGTTTGGGCGGATTGCCGGGATTGCCAAGCCTCGGATGGCCGAAGAGATCGTCTCAGCGGATTAGATTTGGATAATTCTGGGGCGTCGGGCGACTGTTCGCTTACGGTACAGCAAAACCACCTGTCTCTTCGTACCATTGACCGCAAATCTCCCGCTATTTAGGATGATTCTGGCGCCTGGTGAAGCGGCTGGGCCTTGGAACTGCTCGATTCCGCTTCGCTGCTCCGCGGAGATCCCATCAGAATGGCTTTCGGGGAAGACCTTCCACGCGACAAACGAATGATGAGCAGCCGGCGCGGGCCGCGAATGAATTCCCGCGTTCCTGTAACCATTGAATGGAATGGCGCTGCCGGGCCGCTGCACTTCGAGAGCGGCTTTACGCGCGTGGTCAACCCCTACGGCTGCCTGCTCTCCAGCCCCAGGGAGCTCCAGGTGCGCGAAAATTTGCGGATTACCAACCTTGTGACCAAGCAAATTGCGAATGGGTTAGTGGTTTGGAAAGGGGCGCAGCGGCCGGATGGCTGGGATATTGGAGTGGAACTGATTGCGGCCGATCTTAACTTCTGGGGGGTTGATCTTTGAGGAGCGACCCTCCCGGAAAAATGACGACGAAACAGCTGAATGAATCTCAGGTGAAGGTTCAGACCGGAACATATGCACCGGTTGAGTCGATGCTTAAAGCGGCACCTTTGACGCCAGCGCCCCCGACTTTGGATCGGCGACGCGGCCAGCGCGTGTTACTGCGAGTTCGCGCCAGCATTCACGTGGCCTTGAAGGGGCAGCCCGAAACTTTTAGTGTGGCCACGCTGAGCGTGAATCCTCACGGGGCTATGGTACTGATGGACCGCAACCTAGCGCCGGATACAAGATTAGTGCTCGAGCATGCAGCGACGAAAGAACGCGTGGCGTGCAAAGTGGTACGGTCCGCCCAGAAAATGCCGGAGGGATTTCACGTGCCCTTGGAATTTGATTCCCCGGCTCCCGATTTCTGGAAAATCGACTTCCCATCCCCCGATTGGCGCCCTAACGAAACGTAGCCGCCTCAGGTTAGTGCGCGCTAATGATTCGTGCGCAGCTCCAGGTCCCTCTGGCGCTGCGCTTCTCCCATTCGTACAACCGCTGCATCATACGCAGCTTTCTCGCATTAAAACTATTGACGGGCTCCGCACCCGCTGAGATGCTCGCATGAACCCTTCCGACAGTTCCGAAAAGCTGAGTACTTGCTCGTCAGGAGGACGTCATGTCGGGTGCCGAACGCCGCATCTCGCCTCGAAAGCCCTGTGTGGTGCCCGTGCGGTTTCGCATTGTAGCGAACGGAGGGCGAGAGACTCTGGGTCTGCGGGAGGCGGGCCGCAACTCCGTGACGCACGAGGGCGAGGTACTCAATTTGTCCGAAAACGGCGTCTATTTTACCTCGCGAATGAAACTGAGCGTCGGTGAGCCTCTCGAAATGCATTTGACGCTTCCGCGAGAACTCACCGGACGAAATCCCGAGCAGGTGCGGTGCAGTGCGCGAGTGGTCCATGTGGAAGATCGTGCCGATTTGGGAGGGATCGCCGGAATCGGCGCGATTGTTGATCGCTTTGAGACGGTTGCGGCCGCGCGTGATTGGTCCAATTAGCAACGGACCGCGCCCTGCATGATGGTTCGCGGACAGTTTATTGAGAGTGCGGCTCGACGGTGAACGTAGTCTTCGCCGTGGTTGTATTGTTGAGCCGGTCCGATACCTGAACCGCCAGCGTGTGCTCACCGACCGGCAGCCCCGGCAATTGCATGAAGTAGCTCTCTTTCGGAGCATCCGAGAGCTCGCCCGTAGGAAAGACAATCTTCCAATCTCCCGAATCGATACTGTACAGCGCACGGGCGATCGGACCCGAGGAACTGACGGCATCAAACGACGCCCTGGTATTCAGGATTCCGGAACCGGCCCGCAGGTTTTCGATGCGTGGAGGCGTATTGGCCACTTCCCACCGGTCGCTCTCACGCTCGCTCTTTAAGGCCTCGGCGGCGGGATTCGAAGGCGAATCCGAGGCGACAACCTTCAAGTAATAGGCTCCATCCGGCATCGAAGCGGTATCCCAGGAGTAATACCGCTGGGTTATCTTGTCCTTTAGGAGCCGCCAATCGCTATCGCCTTCTCCGCGGTAGTAGATCGTGAAGAGGAGTTGATCATCATTGTCGTCATGCGCGCTCCACAGCACGGTCTGATAGCCCTTCTGGCTGAAACCTTGGGGCGTGGCTTCGGTAGTCGATTCAGACGTACGGGCTTCGGACTCCACAGGCGGCCCAGAGGGAGTCCCTCCAGCACCTTGAGGGATTCTGAGAGCCACCGGCATAGGGCTGCCGGGTCCGCTTGGCGACGAGGGAAACCCTGAGACGCGAATACCGGGGTCCTGAACCGCGATATCATCAACTACGGGCGCTACGTTTTTTGGCTGATAGGCGAGACTGACCCACGATATGGTGGGTGCACTCTTCTCACTGATGTCCGAAAATACCGCCTTCCACTGCACAAAGCGCGCGGCCGGACAATCCACCGCTTGGACTCCTGAGTCCTTGTAGGGCCCGGCCCAGGCGCTCCAGTCTTCCGCTGGGCTGGACGTGTTGCCGGAGCGGACGTAAAACTCGACTTTCGCTTTTGCCGACCCGCCTTCACCCCACCAAGTCATCCGGCCCCAACGGGAAAATATTCGAGCGTCGAAAGTGCTGGATTCAAAACTGCCATTCGGTTCATAACCCGGTCCAAGCGTGAAGATTTTCCCCGGATTGGCCGTAGCGACAAAGACTTTGCCACCTCCACCGGTAATCAGGCTGGTCACCTGCGCAGAGGCCGTGGTTGCGACACTCGAATACACGCCATTTCCCTCCAGCTCGATCAGGCTACCCATATCGCCCGTACCGAGCAGAAGCTTTCCAGTGAGCGAAAACCCGAGCGCAAAGACAAGGCCATCGCGCGATGTCCAAAGCGTCTCGGGTGAACCGTCCGGCGCGATTCTCACAACCTCCGCACCGCCAGTGGCGGAAACGCTCGGAAAAGGATGGTAGGGGGCTGGTTGAGGCGGCTGCTGCTTTTGTCCCGGCGTAACCACGATGCCCTGCGAAGCAATGACGGGCGTTGTGACCTGAGGCACAGGAGCAGGAAGGACGCGCGGCAATTCAGGCAAATGCCCCTTATCTCCTATGGACGCTGCATAGATATTTCCACTGCTGTCGAGGGCAAGGGAAGTTACTTCGGCTTTGTTTGTCTCATAGAGCACGAATGACGATGCGGCCTCAGGAAGGTCAGAGGGCGCCTTGCGCGCCACATCCACGCGCACGATAAGGCCATTCGGTTCTGTACCTATTAACAAATTGCCCTTCGCGTCGAATGCCAGGGATCGGGCGTGGCGCTCCCGGCTCTGCCAAAAGAGCCGACTCTTGCCGTCGGGCGTTACCACAAACACTTTTCCAGTATCGCCCGTGGCGACGAACAGAGTATTTTGCCGGTCGATGGCCAGCGCCCAGATATATTTCGTCTTTGGCTCAAAAAATACGGTCTTTTCACCACCCGGCGCGACCTTGTAGACCTTGCCATCGGGCGAAGTTCCTACATACAGGTTGTCAGAAGAATCGAATGCAATCGACTGGGCCGCGAGTTCGTTGGATTCGAAAACGGTGGTTGCTTTTCCGGCTTCATCGAATCGAAGGACTTTCGCATCCGATCCGCCAGCCGCGTAGAGACGCGCTTTCGAATCCAGGCGCAGCGACCAAACGTAGGCCAGATTCGGATCGGAAAACGCGTCGAATTTGGGAGCAGGGCCGATTTTCCCGTCGCTCCGAATCGCCACTCCCGTCGCCGTGCCCTTATGAAAATCGGAGAAGTCAGCCTGGCGCCAATAGCGAGTGTGCTCGGCACGCGCTGTGTCGGCGAAGACAACTGCAACGGCCAGCAGACACACGAGACTCACTCGCTGAATGGTCGTCATCAGCTCTTATCTCCCTTGGGGCGGTGCGTTATTTCACCGTGATGGTCAGCATGTCCTGGCCGGCGATTACCTGGTGCATTTGCACGGACCATTCGCCCGCGGTGGATTGCCACAGAAGCCTGGCCCCGCCCGGATTCTGGCGCTGGTTGAGCACGTTGATCGCCGAGGCCGGGATGTTAGGCATTTCCTTGTCTTCCACGAGCACGGTGGGCGTCGGCTGCAACAAGGTGGCGTAGAGACGGTCGTTGTGCCGCTCGCGGTTGATTAGTTGGATCATCTCCTCCAACCCGGGAAGTTGTCCTTGGGTTGTGGCCGCTAGCGACTGCACATTTCGGTTTAGAAATTCCGCGTCGCTGATGACGAGTTCTAGCGTTCCGCTCGCTGTCTGCGGTGGAATCGTCACCGGGATGTCTTGGACAAACGCGGCGCCGCGGTAAGGACGCAGCAGAACTTTTACCTTCACGGTATCGCCGGGGCTCACAATACTACGGTCGAGCCATGCGCTGTCGATCGTGGCCCAGCGCCTCTCGGGGAGCGTCTTTACGTGCAACTCGATGCGACCGATTTGGGGCGATTCGTAGGGATTCGAATAGATGCGCCCGAAGTCGGCTTGAACCTGTGTCGCCAGGTAGAACGGTGCTGGAGTGGTTTGATCGGCAGGCGCGAAGAGGTCGTCCAGCCGCACCGGTGTGTGTCCCTTCACTTCAATGGTACCGTTTAGTTGCAGGGTCGAGCCTTCGCCGTATGCAGGGCTGCCGATGATTCCGTTGTACGCCGCGGCTGCCACCAGCGTTGGCGTTAACTGCGGGCTTTCGATCACTTCAAAGTGATATTTCTTCTCCGCGGCCGGGGTATCAAGAGTGAGGTCGAGCGGAATCATAGGTGGTCCCGCTCCCAAGCTGCCCATCACCGCGGTTTGGCGGTCCTGGGTGAGCGTTCCAATCGTAGCGCCCGTGGTGATGATTTTGGTGGAAGCCGCTGCAGAGGCCAGGGTCATCATCACGTGCGCGCGGGAAAGGGGCATTTCAACCTTCCCGAAGCCAAAGAGCGGATGTCCGCAGGCCAGAATGCGATTCTCCCGGACCAAGGTGACCGTACAGCCGGAACTGATCGAGAGATCGCCGCGCACGAGGTCGAATCCAACCATGTCGCCGGGTTTGAGTTTCGCATCGTCAGGTGAAGGCGCCGCCGTGCCGCCGGCCATCGCCGCCATGCCCCACGAAGAAAAGAACTTTCCGAATTTGGCGAGCGTTTCCGGATACAAGCCAGTGGTGATCAGCGGTGTCTCGATCGGGACAAGAAGTTGCTTAGAATTCCCTCCCGTGACGGCGAATGCCTGCGCTGTTCCCGTGGGCGCCGAAACAGCCGATGGCCGGATCGTTTCCGGTGAGGTTGCGGGGCGGGATTGCTCTACTTCAAGCATGTCCGCGATGGGAGTAACACCACCGATGGCCTCTTTTGTGAATGTACCGAGCTTCAGCGCCAGGGCGCCCGCTAACTTTCCATCGAAATAAACCGGGCTGCCGCTCATCCCGGCCACCACCCCGGTTTGCTGCACCTGATCGCCGAGCAGCCGCACCAGGATGACATCTAGCTTGGGTCCCACGGCATTGTGCAGGACGCCGATTACTTCCAGGTCGGTTTTTTCGATCTGATCGCCGCTGAAGATCGTGTACATCTCGCCCTTCATGCCGGGCTTCACATCACTCAAGGGGAAAGTCGCAGGATCGTTCGCGGCCCAGAGGGGGTAGGCGCCCAGAAGCAAGATAAGCGCAAGACCACACAACCGAAGCTTGGACGGGGAAGGCATAGAGTTACCATAATACCTGCCGGAGTAGCGGTAGGCAAATTCTGAGTCCGTCATTGGTGCGGAATCAAACGAGGCAGGGCGCGTCCTGCGGATTTCCGGTGAATGGCTTGTTTTCTTCAAATCGGATTCGATAAATACTCGATGCTTTAGACGCGAACGCCGTCCCACGCGTTGGCCGTTGAGATGGAAATAGCGGTCGGGTGATGCTTCGGCGGACCCCTGTAACTTTCGAGCCCCATTCAGCGTATGTTCATGCAGAGAGGTGCCCCATGGCGCAGACAGGACCGGTAGGACCTCAGATGAGGTATCCGCGACATCGGTCGTTTGTTGGCCCGATTCTCTTGATTGTGCTTGGTGTTCTATTTCTGTTGCTGAACCTCTATCCCGGTTTTGATCCGTGGCCCGTCATTTCGCGGTATTGGCCGCTCATTTTGATTTTTATCGGCCTGGGTAAAATCTGGGACAGCTACTACGCTCGCGAGCATTCCACAGCGCCTTGGGTTTCCGGTACCGGAATCGCCTGGATCATTCTGATAGCCTTTTTCTTCCTGGCATTTTGGCACGGCGGCCGCAGGTGGCATGACCGGACATGGGATGACCGTCCCTTCTGGCATGAACGGCACATGCGCGGCGCGCAGCATGATACGCAGACTATTGAGTTAGGGGCTGCTAAATCCGTTACGGCCGAATTTCAGATGCCCGCCGGAAACCTGAATTTAACCGGCGGATCGGCGCATCTGCTCGACGCAGATTTCAACTACGACTCGTTCGAGGGAAAGCCGGAAGTGGACTACAACGTTTCGGGTGACCACGGCCAGCTCAACGTGACACAAGGAGACGATCACGTGCATTTCGGCGGCGGCGAAAATGACTGGGACGTCCATTTGGGTGGTAAAGCGCCGATCGACCTGAAACTAAATATGGGTGCGGGGCAGAATCACGTGAGGCTTGCGGGGTTAAGTGTGAATCACCTGGATATCCATATGGGAGTGGGAGAACTCCATCTCGACTTGACCGGCATGACGAATGGCGGCATGCAAGGCGATATTGAAGGCGGAGTGGGATCGGCCACCATACGTCTGCCAAAGGACGAGGGTGTGCGAGTAGTCGCATCCGGCGGGATCGGCGCTGTCCGCGCCGACGGGCTCAAGAGCAGCGGCGGTGCATATGTGAATGACGCTTACGGCAAAACGCCGCAGACAATCGAACTCACAGTCCACGGCGGGGTGGGCCAGATCGAGCTCATAGAGGAGTGACGATAGGAGGGTGCGCTCACCGGAATTTGCGTTACTCAATGGCGGCAGCCGCAGCCGTTCGCTTTGACACCAAGGCGAGTGTCCGTTAGCGTCAAAGGTGCCGAAGGTGATTTGATCACCTCAGTAGCGTACTACCGGCACAGGAGCTAACCTTGGCGCGGCCCATCATTACGCTGACAACGGATTACGGCACGAGCGATCATCTGGTAGGCGTGATGAAGGGCGTGATCCTCAGCATCAATCCTGAAGTGAACATCGTGGATATCACGCATAGCGTACTGGCGCACGATATCCTTGATGGCGCGCTCGCCATCGGCCAAGCTTACAAATACTTTCCTCCGAAGACGATCCACGTGGTTGTGGTGGACCCGGGAGTGGGAACCGAACGCCGGCCAATTCTCGTCGCCGGGGATACCCATTACTTTGTGGCGCCAGATAATGGCGTGCTCTCATCCGTTTACGACCAATCCGAGGCACTTTACGCGTGGAATATCGTCTCCGAGCACTACTTCCGCAATCCCGTGAGCAAGACGTTTCATGGACGCGACATTTTCGCGCCGGTTGCGGCCTGGATGACGAAATCGTGGCAGACGTCCGCTTTTGGCGAGCCGATCACGGATTTCGTGCGATTCACGATTCCTAAGCCAAAGGCCGCCGGAAATACCGTGAAGGGAATCGTGCTGCGCGTCGATCACTTTGGAAATTTGGTGACGAATTTTAGGCCCGAGGATGCCCCTGCGCTGGCGTCGGCGGATGGCAAGTTCACGATTCGCGCCGGAAGCGCAGCCATCACAAAGCTGGTGCCGACATTCGCGAATGGCGCCGCAGGCGAAGCGGTTGCAGTCATCGGGTCGAGCGGGTATCTCGAGATCGCCGTTAACAAGGGCAGCGCCGCTCGCGCGCTGGGCGTGGGGCGCGGCGCGGAAGTTACGGTCGAGCTGGCCTGAAACACCCGTCGGCAGGCCGCAGCACTGCAAGACAACCGGGGGGTGGTCTCGCGCAAGTACCTGTTGGTGTAAAGAAAAATCGTCTACGGTGAAACCCGATCAGAGCCCAAAAAAAACGTTTTTCGACCCATCTCCCAGGTCCGGTGACGAGTGGAAGCAGAAGGTGGTGCGCGGTCAGCGTGCTAGAGAAGTTAGGATGAGGTACGAGCGCATACGGGGGTCCATCCAATCGCGGAGAGCATCGCCGAGGAGATTGAAGGCTAGAACGGCGGTCATTATCGCCAGAGCCGGGAAGAGCACGAGATGCGGCGCATCGAAGAGGTGGCCACGGGCGTCATTGAGCATGGCGCCCCAGCTTGGCATCGGCGCGAGAACCCCAACACCTAGAAAGCTGAGTGTGGATTCGGCCAGGATCGCGCCGGCCATCCCGATCGTGGCCTGAATCAGCACGGGTTGCAAAATGTTCGGCATGAGATGCCGAACGAGAATGCGTACAGGTGAAGCACCAAGCGAGCGCGCCGCCAGTACGTATTCCATTTCCTTGGCCTGCAGGATTTGCGCACGGGCCAGGCGAGCGTATCCCGCCCAACCAGTGACGACCAGCGCGAGAATCACTTTACCAACGCCCGGGCCCAGAAATGCCGCGAACGCAATGGCCAGCAAGATTCCGGGGAACGAGAGAAACGCATTGATCAGCACTATGTTCACCAGGCGGTCGAACCATCCTCCGCAATAGCCGGCAACCGCTCCGATTGCAAATCCGATAATCCCGGCTCCGAGCACGACACTCACGCCCACAAGCATCGAAATGCGGGCACCAAAAAGTACGCGCGAGAGGACGTCGCGGCCAAGTTCGTCTGTCCCCATCCAGTGAGCAGCACTAGGGCCAGCGAGGCGTACGGCAAGATGCTGAGCGGTGGGGTCAGCGGGAACAAGCCAGGGAGCCGCGAGCGCGAGCACGATTAGCAGCAAGCTCAGGGCAAGTCCCCAGCGTCCGGCGGGGCTTTGCCGCAGGAATTCGCGCAGACCGCTCATTCGAAGCGCACCCGCGGGTCGACAAACGCGCAGATCACGTCCGTTAGTAGATTCACAACCACATAGGAAAACGCAATCAACAGGATACAGCCCTGCAACAGGGGGTAGTCGCGGGATTCAATCGCTTGCACGGCGAGGCGGCCGATGCCGGGCCAGGAAAAGATTGTCTCGGTAACGATGGTGCCAGCGAGGAGCGTGCCAAATTGCAATCCGAGAATCGTGAAGATGGGAATCAGGGCGTTGCGAAACGCGTGCCGAAACAAGACCGCCGCGGGCGAAAGCCCTTTGGCATGCGCTGTACGCACGTAGTCGCTCGATAATTCCTCGATTACCGAGGTGCGAACCATGCGCGTCAAGATGGCTGCGAGCGCGGCTCCCAGTGTGATCGCCGGCAAAATCAGATGCGATGGGCCGTCTCGACCCGAAACAGGGAGCCAGCCAAGAATCACCGAAAACACGAGGATCAACACCGGGCCCAGCGCGAAATTCGGCACCGAGAGCCCGAATAGCGTGAAGAGTCCCACAGCGTGGTCCGTTGACGTGCCGCGCCTTGCCGCGGCAAGCAAGCCTGCAGGAATTCCAATTGCTGCGCATGCAAGCAAGGCCACGATCGCGAGCTCAAGCGTGGCTGGATAGTGTGCAAGAATCACGCGCGTGACGGGCTGCTGAAATCGAAACGACTCGCCAAGATTGCCGCGAACAACACCTGCCAGGTAATGCTCGTATTGCGTGGAAATGGGCACGTCCAAGCCCAGCGCGTGACGAAGCTGTGCCAGATCGCCTGCGCGCGCCCCCTCGCCCAGCATTTGCTGTACAGGATCTCCGGGCACGACGTGAACGAGCAGAAAGACAAGCGTCACAATCAACCACAGCGCGGGTAGTGCGAACAAGAGCCGTAGTGAAATGTAACGAATCACTTTGTGGAGCGTTCCCCGGCCGGGGAAGAAGTCACCGCTCTGGCGCTGGGCTTGGCGCCAGGCAGTGACGCGCTCCGATCCGGGCCTAGCGGCCTAATCTTGACTCTCGACACCCGGCGGCGCGCCATCTGCATGACGGTGAAATTGTACCCATCGGCGTCGAAGCTTTCACCGCCGCGCGGAATGAGTCCAAGTCGGCTCAGCACGAATCCGCCTACAGTTTCGTACGAGGAATCGTCGGGTAACGCAATATTGTATTGCGTCTCGAGGTCGCGGACCTTTGTCGCAGCGTCGAAGATCATGCCCCCGTCGGGCGCAGCCAGCGGGCGCTCGACCACGTCAAATTCGTCGTGAATTTCGCCGACCATCTGTTCAAGAATGTCCTCCAAGGTGATGAGTCCCAAAATGCTGCCGAATTCGTCCACCACCATTGCCATCCCCGTGCGATGAGAACGGAATTCGACGAGAAGCTCGCCGACCCTCTTGTTCTCGGGAACGATCAGCACCTCGCGCAGAATAGCCCTGAGTTGAAAAGCAGAGCCGGGCGGCTGACCTGGACCGTGCGTTTCATCGAAAAGATTCCAGGCTACATCCTTGATATGGACAAAACCGACTATGTGGTCGAGCGACCCCTCGTAGACTGGCAATCGAGATTTACGGGTGGTAGCGAACATCGACGTCACATCCTCGAAGGTAGCCTCCACGGGCAACGCATGCACATCGGGACGCGGAATCATAATTTCATGCGCTTGCACTCGGCCAAGGTCAATCGCGTTTTGGACGAATCTGGCCTCGGCCGGCGGAATCAGATCGCGGTCGCGCGCCTGCTGAACCATCACCAGCAATTCCTCGACGGACCTCACCAGGGTGTGGCTGTGCGGAGCGAGAACGCCGAGCGCGCGGACGATTCTTTCAGCCACAACGTCGAGAAGGTCGATAGCCCATCGAAGGGTATTGAGGAACCAGTTGAACGGCCGCGCGATAAGCAGTGCCACGCGTTCCGCTCGGGCCAGGCTCAGGCTCTTAGGGACAAGCTCGCCAAAGATCACCTGCAAAACCGTGAGGAATCCGAAGACAATTACGAGCGCCGCCCCATGCGCCACGATGCCGGCCCACGGTCGCGCCATTTTCTCAACGAACGGTCGCAGGACCGCCGCCAGTGTGACCTCTCCCAAATATCCAAGCGAGAGGCTCGCTATCGTGATGCCGACCTGCACTCCGGAAACGACTCGACCGAGATCGCTCAGGAGATGTTCGACGATCTTCGCACGAGGGTCGCCCTTTTCCACAAGCTGACGAACACGCGAAAGCCTGACGGCAACGAGTGAAAACTCCGTCGCGGAAAAAAATGCATTCATGCCAACCAGCAAAAATATGCCGAGAACATGAAGGGCGGTCATCGCACCAAGTACGAAGTTGTAGATTCGAGCGGCATAGGCCGATTGTCCGCTTTTCGCTCGCGTCTTCGCAAGCGGGTGCGGCCGCGGGACAAGAAGCGCGCCTTGTTGACGTTCCGTGCCATGAGCTAGAATGGCGGCCGTGCAATCACCGCGCGAAAGTCGATCGGAACGATGAATTCACCTGCCAACAAGCCAGCCGAGCCGCAACGCAAGGGCGATTTCGAAAAATCACTGGTGCGGCTCGAAGAAGTGGTTAAGAGGCTGGAGAGTGCTGACCTTTCGCTCGATGAGGCGATGAAGCTCTTTGAAGAAGGCGTTAAGCTTTCCCGCGAATGTCAAAAGCAGCTTGAGGAAGCCGAAGGCCGCGTGGAAATCCTTTTGAAGAAGGCGGATGGAAAGATAGCCGCGGAACCGTTCGAGCCTGAAGACGAATCGTGATAGCTTCTCCCGACGTTATTTCCCGTTTGTGCGGCCTTTTGAAAATTACGACTGAATTTTCCGCATGAAACTCCCCGACTTCTTTGAGACGGACCACGCCCTAATTGAAGCCGGGCTCAATCGCTTTCTGCCTCCCGAAAATACTCCGCCCTCATCGATTCATCGCGCGATGCGGTACAGCGTATTCGCCGGAGGCAAGAGAATTCGGCCGATTCTATGCCTGGAAGCAGCCCGAATGTTCCACGAGAATCCCGAGTGGGCCATCCAGGTCGGCTGCGCGCTGGAATTCATCCATACGTATTCGTTGATCCACGACGATTTGCCGGCCCTGGACAATGATGATTTGCGCCGTGGCAAGCCCACCAACCACAAAGTATTTGGCGAGGCGATCGCGATCCTTGCCGGCGACGCGCTGCTGACTCTTGCTTTTCAAACACTGGCAAGCATGCCGCTGGAAGCGGAAAAGCGCCTCGCTATTGTGGGGCTGATTGCGCAGGCCGCCGGTACCGACCGGGGCATGATCGGCGGACAAGTGGCCGACCTCGAAGCCGAGCGCGACGCGGTGGATGCCGCGGGCTTGGAGTACATACACCGGTCGAAAACGGCCGCTTTGATTCGGGCGTCGATTGTGGCGGGCGGAATTGCCGGCGGAGCTGATCGTACAGACGTCACGCGGCTGACGGCATTCGGTGAGAACATTGGATGGGCGTTTCAAGTGGTGGACGATCTGCTCGATATGCAGGAATCGTCGGCCGCGCTCGGAAAAACGGCCGGCAAGGATGAGGCGCAGAAAAAAGCGACATATCCGGCACTGTACGGTCTGGAAAAATCTCGCGCGATTGCCTCAGACCTAGAAGCGAAGGCGCTGGCGGAACTCGCCCATTACGGCCAACGGGCGTCGCGATTGCGTCAACTTGCCCAGTTCCTCGTCGCGCGCCGCTCATAGCTTAGCCCATCATGAACTCCAAGAAATCAGCCAAAGTTTTGGGGCGAAACCTGTCCAGAGTAACGAAGCAGCGCCTCGACCTGCTGCTTGTCGAGCGCGGCGTGGCCCCGTCGAGACAGCGCGCACATGCCCTGCTGCTGGCCGGGCAGGTGCGCGTGAACGGCATGCGGATGGATAAGCCCGGCACGCCGGTGCCAGTTGATGCCCACATAGAAATGACGGGAGAACAACTTCGATACGCGAGCCGCGGAGGCCTGAAGCTCGAAGGCGCGCTCGCGGATTTCCGTGTGAGTCCGCAAAATAAGGTGTGCCTGGATGTGGGAAGCTCGAACGGCGGCTTCACCGATTGCCTGCTGCAGCATGGTGCGCGCAGAGTCTACGCCGTGGACGTAACCATCGATCAATTGGATTGGAAGCTACAGCACGACCCCCGCGTGGCCACCATCGAAAAAAATGCGCGCTATCTTCGAGCGGAAGATTTAGCCGAAAAGCCGGAATTTGTGACCGTGGATGTTTCCTTTATCTCAGTCAGCAAAATCCTTCCGGCGATTGTCAGCGCAGCCACGAGCGACGCCGTTTTCTTGATCCTGATCAAGCCGCAATTCGAGCTGGACAAACGGGACATTGGCAAAGGCGGCATCGTTCGAGAGCCCGAATTGCATAAGAAAGCCATCGACCGCGTCGTGAGCGCTGCTTCAGAACTTGGTTTAGCGATCGCCGGTGTGCTCCCGAGCCGGGTCACCGGCGCCGAAGGAAACCAGGAGTTTTTTCTCCACGCGAAGCGCCAACTGTAGAATAGAATGCTCCTTCCCGACCAATGATTCGCACCGCCGGCATCATTTGCAAACCCATCAAAGACGTTGTTTCGTCCGTCGTGCCCCCGCTGGTTGAATGGTTGCGCAGCCATAAAATCGAGGTCCTCATCGATCAGGAAACGCAAGCCTGCGTGGGACCTGCCACTCACGCGCTTTCGCGCGACGCACTCGGCGAAAAAATCGAGATCCTAATTGTTCTCGGCGGAGATGGCACGTTGCTTTCGGCGGCCAGGGCGCTGGGCGGCCACCGAGTTCCGATCCTCGCCGTTAACCTGGGCGGACTTGGGTTTCTCACCAGTGTGACGCTGGACGAACTGTATCCACTGCTCGAACAAGTGCTCGCGGGAAAGCATCGCACCAGCGAACGTATGATGCTCGATGCGGAGATCTTGCGCGACGGGCGATCCGTTGAGCGGCAATGCGCGCTCAACGACGCGGTGGGAAACAAAGGGGCTCTTGCCCGAATGCTGGATTTCGATGTGTCCGTGAACGGCGACGCGGTGGGCCGCTATCGGGCCGATGGAATCATCGTGGCGACGCCGACCGGCTCGACTGCATATTCGCTGGCGGCCGGCGGTCCCATTATGGACCCCGATCTCGATGCTTTCATCATCACACCAATATGTCCTCACATGCTGACCAACCGCCCCCTCGTGATCCCGGGCACCGCAAAAGTGGAACTGGATTTCGCCGCGGCCGACGATCCCGTTTACATCACTCTTGACGGGCAAATAGGATTTGAACTTAAAGCCAACGATCGGGTGGCGATCACAAAGTCTGCCAACCGCGTCGCACTGGTACGCCCGCCAAGTAAAACCTATTTTGAAGTTCTGCGAAGTAAGCTTCGGTGGGGAGAACGCTGAACGCGCTGCGATCAGCGCACTTTTAGAACAATCAAGGTCCGATCGTCTGAAGGATGCTGCCCGCCGGAAAATGCATCTGCCGCCTCTAGGATCTTGTCTGCGATCCCATCCGCGGTAAAACTCACACAGTCTGTAAGAATCTGCGCGACGCGGCCGTGTCCAAAGAATTCCCCTGCTGAATTTTGGACGTCCCCAATTCCATCCGAGTAAAACACCACGACGTCGCCGTGATCGAGCACAAGGGATCGTTGGTCGTACGTCGCCTCCTGAAAGATTCCCAATGGGAATCCCGTCAGGGGAATTTTTTCGCATCGCCCGGCGTGGCAAAGCAGGGGCTGTTCCTGTCCGGCATTGGCAATACGCAGCCGGCGCTGCTTGCGATTCCATGTAGCAAAGCAGATCGTCATAAAACGGCCTTCGATCAGTCGCTCTCCCAAAAAGCCGTTCAGGGCGTGAAGCATCGACGCCGGCTGAGGTTTCTGAGATCCCAGACTGCGCAGAGTGCCCACCGCCACGGCGCCATAGAGGGCCGCCGCGCTTCCCTTGCCGCTGACGTCCCCCAGAGCGATGCCCAGATCCTGAGGACCGTAACGAATAAAATCGTAGAGATCCCCGCTTAATTCTCGCGACGACACGACTCGAGCGGCGATATCCAAACCGAATTCAGGTCCCGGCAGCACCGGGAGCAGCGCCCCTTGAATGCGGCGCGCCGCGTTGAGGTCGCGTTCCATGCGGCTTTCGTCGCGCGCCAATTGCTCGTAGAGGCGCGCGTTTTCGATCGAGACCGCGAGATGGGCGGCCAGAATCGAAAGAACCTGAACGTGGTCCGGCGTGAAGTAATTCAGCTGCGGGCTTTCGAGGTCCATCACGCCCACGACCCGGCTTTTGTAAATCATGGGCACCGCGAGTTCCGAACGCGTTTCAGGGTTCAGCATCCGGTAACGCGGATCGACTGAAACATCAGGAACCACAACCGGACGTCGCAGCTTGGCCGCTGCCCCCACGATTCCTTCATAGGCGGGAACAGCGGACTTTTCCTGCACCTGTTGCCCGAATTTCACCGTCACTCGATGGCGAAAGGATGCGGTCGCGTCGTCGTAAAGCAATATGCTGAAGATTTGATAATCGATCAGGCGTTTTGTCAGTTGCGCCGCGCGGCGCAGGACTTCTTCCACGTGCAGCGTCGCGCTGGTCTCTCGCCCGATTTCATTGAGCAGCAGCAGCGTTTCCGCCTGCTTCCGCGCATTTTCGAAAAGCCGCGCATTCTCCACGGCGGTTCCGATGCGGCTCGCAACCAGCGTCAGAATCGTCTGCTGCGCCGGCGTAAAGTAGTCCGGCTGGCGGCTTTCAATATCCACTACGCCGATCACCCGTCCCCGGACGATGAGCGGCACCGCCATCTCCGACCGTACCGCATCGACTGCAGGGAGATAGCGCGGGTCTTTCGTCACGTCACCGACGCGAATCGCCTGGCCGGTCGTGGCGGCGGCGCCGATGATTCCGTCGCCCATGGGTATGCGCCAGTGCTCGATCACCTCGGGCCGATGGCCGATGGCAAAACGGACGTAGAGATCGTTGGTGCTCTCCACAGGCAGCAGAACCGCAAAAATTTCATAGTCCATCAACCGCTTTACCTGCTGAGCCGCGCTTGCAAGCACCTGATCCAGATTTAGCGACGAGTTGATTTCGTGGCTAATCTCCGACAGGACCGCAAGGGTCTCGGCAGGGACTTCCTGTATCGAATTGAGTTCTGTCGAATCCATTTTGTTTTGCTGATGCGCACCCGCGCTTTAAATCGGCGACAATGCCACTGCATGAACCCCGCATCTTCCAGCGCTTGAGCGCGAACGCGATAGAGTCATTATATCAGGCGCGGAATCAGACCTCGCCCGCACCGTGCCCGAGTGCCGGGTCAAAAACCGCATGCGCGACCGCTCTAGTGGGGTAAATTCGAGGAAGGCGTGAGGAGGCACACATCCTTGAGGTTGCGATAGCGTTCGGCGTAATCCAACCCGTAGCCGACCACAAATTCATTGGGAATGGTAAAGCCGACATAATCGCCTTTTACCGGTGCCACGCGTCGCGAGGGCTTGTCCAGCAGCGCGGCCACGCGTAGCGACCTCGGCTTGC
>DATDMO010000451.1:0-2371 GCA_036518755.1 Candidatus Acidiferrales bacterium
CGACATATTTTAATTGGGACGAGGGATCCGGGACCTCTTACTGCTCGCTCTCGAACAGCGGCGCTGCGGACCTCGGTGGCGGCTTCAAGTTCAGCAACTTGTAGGCCGCGTCATTCGCCTTGCGGCCGGATTTCGTCCGGCTGATGAAACCCTGCTGCAAAAGATAAGGCTCGACCATGTCGACGAGCGTATCCACTTCTTCATTGAGTGTCGCGGCGAGCGCCTCCACGCCCACCGGCCCGCCATGATAGAGCTTGACGATCGTCGACAGGAAATTCCGGTCGAGGTCATCAAGGCCGAGGCCGTCCACGCCTTCCAGTTTCAGCGCCTGGCGCGCGTTCTCGGCCGTCAACTCGCCGCTCGATTTCACCTCAGCGAAATCGCGCACGCGCCGCAACAAACGGTTCGCGATGCGGGGCGTGCCGCGGGCGCGCCGGGCAATTTCGCTCGCGCCCGATTCTTCCAGGTCCGCTCCAAGGATGCGCGCCGAGCGCAGCACGATTTGGCGTATTTCGTCCACGTCGTAAAACTCGAGGTGATAGAAGAGTCCAAAGCGGTTGCGCAGCGGCGCGGAGAGGCTGCCGGCGCGCGTCGTCGCCCCAATCAGCGTGAACTTCTTCAGCGGCACATTGATGGTCTTGGCGAACATTCCCTTGTCCACAACAAAATCCACTTTGAAATCTTCCATCGCCGGATAGAGGAACTCCTCGATGTTGGCCGGCAGGCGGTGGATCTCGTCAATAAAGAGAATGTCGCCCTCGTTCAGGTTGGTCAGGATGCCCATCAGGTCGCCGGTGCGCTCGAGCGCCGGACCGGAGGTCGTGGTGATGTGCGAGCCCATCGCGTTGGCGATGATGTACGCGAGCGTGGTTTTCCCCAGACCCGGCGGGCCGTAGAAGAGCGCGTGCTCGACCGGTTCGCCGCGCCGCTTGGCGGCCTCGAGCGCGATGGAGAGTTTTTCAACCACCTTTTTCTGCCCGACGTATTCGGCAAGCGTCGGCGGGCGAAGCGTGCGGTTGAACGACTCTTCCTCTTTCGAAATCAGTTCGGGCGAAACCAGGCGTTCTCTCATCGGATTTCCACTGAATCAGGCCTAGATGAAAAAGATCCTTCGCTTCGCTCAGGATGACAGTTCCCAGCACAGGATGACAGGCCCCGCGAAATCATACCTGTCATTCACTCGCGGGTGGCGCCGGTTCCAGCTTGCTTTGCCGCTGCTCAAAAACCCGGCGCAGGAATTCTTCCGTGGTCTTCACGTTCTTATGCTTGGCGAAGATATCGTCCACCATGCGGTGCGCCTCGGAGCGTGAATATTCGAGCTGGAGCAGCACCGCCAGCGCTTCTTCTTTCAGCTCCGACGCCGATTCCTTTTCAATGGAGAGCGGCTGGCTGCTGTGCGCGAGCGCAAATTTAGTCATCTTCCCTTTGAGTTCGGTGACGATTCGCTCCGCGGTTTTGGCGCCGATGTGAGGCAATTCCTGAAGGAACGCCGTATCGCCGCGCTCGATGGCGCGCGCGATTTCGTTGAGCGGCTGCACCAGGCACTTGAGCGCCTTCATGAAACCCACTCCGGGAACCGTGGTGAAGGCCTCGAAGAACTCGCGATCGATGGGCTCCAGGAAGCCCACCAGCTTCGGGGTCAGATGCCCGCCGCCCATGCCGCCGTCAATGTAGTAGATCGTGTAAAACGTCAGCGGGTTCCGCCTTTCCTGCGCGCTCCGCAGGCGCGACGCGATGCCCGATGGTACGAAAATCTCGTAGCACAGCGAATCCACGCGAAGCAGCAGGGAAGTGCGGTGGATACGATCGTAAAGAACTTCGCCGGTGATTTCGGAGATCAGGGTCGTTCTCCTCGCGTCAAAACGCGATTCCTAACAAACCGTCATTCCCGCGAAAGCGGGAATCCATCTTCTCACAAGGCCGCGACCCAACCTGGCCGCGACGAAGCCCTGGGAAATCTCCGCTTCGACGCCAGACCGTTCGCCGCAGCCTTCAGGGAATACGCGTAGCAGAGTCCTGCCGCCAGCGCGTCAGCGACGTCGGGCGGCTGCGGAGGCCGCGCGAGCGAGAAGAACTGTTGCACCGCCCGCTGCACCTGCGCCTTGGAAGCGTTGCCGTTTCCGGTCACGGATTGCTTGATGCGCTTGGGCGAAAAGTTGACCACGTTGACGCCCGCCTGGCGCGCCGCCAGGCAAATCACGCCTCGCGCGTGGCCCATCAGGATCGAGGTCCTCGGATACTCGGTGTGGCTGTAAACCTCTTCAAGGCACATCATGGTCGGGCGAAATTCCGCCATAACTTCCGCGAGGCCTGTGTGCAGCGAGTGCAGTCGCGCCGGCAGGTTGTCGCCGCGCGCGCGCGGCGAGCGGAT
>DATDMO010000452.1:0-15872 GCA_036518755.1 Candidatus Acidiferrales bacterium
AAGGCAGATTACCGAGGCTGTGCCCGTTTGCGTCCTTGGCGATGGCGCTGAAGCTGGAATACTGGCTGCCAGCGCCACTGCCTCGATGATAGGGGAGCGCGGGACCGCCCGATCCTGGCTGATATTTCGGGTTCGCCTCGATCCAGCCCAGTGAGCCCGAGTCCTGAGTATTCAGGAACACGTAACCTGTGGTTGGATCGGAAGCGATGCCGCCCCAGTTCGTTCCGCCCGTCGCGCCGGGAAAAACCAACGAGACTTTGGGCTGTCCGCCCTCGGGCCGAAATCCCCACGGCGTAAAAGGACCCGCATTGTAAAGGCCGCCGTAACTATCGAGCAGTTCTTTGCAGGCTTTGGCGTGTTCCGGGGTCGTTTCATCCGCAGTGACCAAATCTTTTGCCGAAAAGCTATCGCGCGCGAGTGACGGAGGCTTCAAAGGGAATGGCTGCGTCGGCGAATACTGCTCGGTGGGCACATCGCCCTTGGGTGCCGGGCGCTCTTGGACGCCAAAGATCGGCTTGCCGTTGTAGCGATTCAGAATGAACATGTACGGAGACTTGCCCATCTGAATGACCGCCGGAATTTTTGTCCCGTTGTGATCGACTTCCATCAGCACGGGCTCAGGGGGCAGATCGAAGTCCCACAATTCGTGATGAACGGTCTGAAAATACCACTTCAGCTTTCCGGTTTTTACATCGACTGCGACCAGTGAATTGGAAAATAGATTATCGCCGGGGCGGTCGCCGCCGTAATAATTTGCCGCAGGACCACCGACGGGCATGTAAACAATGCCGCGCTTTTCGTCAACGGTCATGGTGATGGACCAAACGTTCGTGCCGCCGCGGCCTCGCCAGCTATCGCCACCCCAGGTATCGTGGCCTGTTTCACCCGGCTGCGGAATGGTGTGGAAGGTCCACAGCTTTTTGCCGGTGCGCGCATCGTAGGCGCGCGAATCGCCGGGGATTCCCGCCCCAACCTCGTCTTGAGGGTGGAGATTCGTTTCTCCCGGGCCATAGACGTTCGCGCCGACGATGATGATGTTCTTGTAGATTGTGGGGACTTCGGCAAACGGCACACCCATCTCGACCTCGCCATTCGTGCCGAACTTCGGATCGAGCTTGCCCGTCGCCGCGTTGAGCGCCATCAGCTTGTGGAGGCTGGTGAAAACAATACGCCGAGGATTATCGGAGTCTCCGGGCCAATAAGCGACGCCGCGCTGCGAGACGAGTCCTTTGTCGAGTTCAAAGCGCCAGATTTCCTTGCCTGTTTCCGGTTCGAGCGCGAGCACACGATTGCCAGCGGCGAGATACATCACGTCGTTGACGACGATGGGTGTGACTTCATTGAAGCTGGCGGCGGACGGGCCCTTTCCTTCCGGCCTCATCGAATACGACCATGCCTGAGTAAGCGTCGCGACATTCTTGGTGTTGATCTGCGCAAGCGGCGAATAACGAGTGCTGGCCAGATCGTGGCTGTACATCGCCCAATCGCCGGCCCTTTGGGCTTGCGTCGAACGAGGAACGATGCAGGCGAAAATAAAGGCGAGTGCGAATACAACTGCGCGTTCTAAGAATGTGTACAAGGGGCCCCCATTATCAAGTCAGTTTCCAAGCAACCGCGCGGCCTGTAGCGCGGCGCCGAACCGTGAAGTATATACAAGAAAACGCTTTGTGTGCGTTCGGGTGTTTGTGGAACTCCAGGTTTCGGTTGCGAGCTATTCCAGCGGGTCGATTTGCCGAAGCGTCATTCCTCTTCCTGGCCCTGAGCCTTGGCAATTCGCTCGATAACGGTCATGTCTTCAAGAGTCGTGGTGTCGCCTGAGACGCCGCCTTTGTGCGCGACTTCGCGCAGAAGGCGCCGCATGATTTTGCCGCTGCGCGTTTTCGGCAGAATGTCGCAGAAGCGAACGTCGGCAGGCCGCGCAATCGTTCCAATGGTTACGGAGACGTGCTCCATCAGTTCGGTTCGCAGGGTGCCGGAAGCGGATTGCCCGGAGCGCAGCGTGACGAAGCAGACGATTGCTTCTCCCTTGATCTCGTCAGGACGCGCAACCACCGCGGCCTCGGCCACGGATGCATGGCTGACCAGCGCACTTTCAATTTCCATCGAGCTAAGACGGTGACCGGCAACCTTGATTACGTCGTCCACACGCCCCAGAACCCAAATGTATCCGTCTTTGTCGCACTGCGCGGCATCGCCCGCGAAATAAACGCCGGGAATCCTTTTCCAATATTCGCGGACGTAACGCTCGTCATCGCCATAAATTGTGCGCAGCATCGATGGCCAGGGCTTCTGGATGGTAAGGTAGCCGGTCTCACCGGGCGCCACGGCCTGCCCTTGCATATTCACAACTTTCGCGATCACTCCCGGCAAGGGCAGCGTGGCCGAGCCCGGCTTCGTGGGAGTCGCTCCCGGCATGGGCGAAATCATCATCGCGCCTGTTTCCGTCTGCCACCACGTATCGACAATCGGACAGCGATTCTTTCCAATCGCCTCGAAATACCATTTCCACGCCGCGGGATTGATCGATTCTCCGACCGTGCCGAGGAGTCTCAAGCTGCTCAGGTCATGCGAATCAATCCATTCCATGCCCCAGGCCATGAACGCGCGGATCGCGGTGGCGGAACTATAAAAAATGGTCACTTTGTAGCGCTGCACAATCTCCCAGAATCGGTCTCTGCGGGGATGATCGGGTGCGCCTTCGTACATCACAACGGTGGCGCCGTTGGCGAGCGGGCCGTAAACGATGTAGCTGTGCCCCGTCACCCAGCCGATATCGGCAGTGCACCAGTAAACGTCATCGTCCCGCAGATCGAAAACCATCTGCGCCGTCCACATCGTTTGGAGCAGGTAGCCGGCTGAAGTGTGCAGCACGCCTTTTGGTTTTCCCGTGGTGCCGCTGGTGTACAAAATGTAAAGCGGATGCTCGGAATCAAAGGCTTCCGCGACGCACTCCGGCGAAGCTGCTTTCTCAAGATCGTGCCACCAGAGATCGCGGCCTTCTTGCCAGCCGACTTTTTCGTCTGTGCGTTTCACAACGATTGATTTCTCAATGGTAGGGCAATTCCGGAGCGCGGCGTCCGCAGTCTCTTTCAAAGGAACGATTTTCCCGCGGCGAAAACCTCCGTCCGCGGTGATGAGTATTTTCGATTTTGCATCGGCGATCCGGTCCACGAGAGCGGTGGCGCTAAATCCGCCGAAGATCACGGAGTGTACCGCGCCAATCCGCGCGCACGCCAGCATGGCAATCGGCAACTCCGGGATCATCGGCAAGTAAATCGCGACGCAATCGCCGGGTTTTACGCCAAGTGAATTCAGCGCGTTCGCGAACCGGCACACGCGGTCGTGCAACTCCGCATACGTGAATTGAAGCGACGAACCATCTTCCGCCTCCCAAAGAAGAGCCGGCTTGTTGAGATCTTTCGTCAAATGCCGGTCCAGGCAGTTGTATGCGACGTTGAGTTTTCCCCCCGCGAACCACTTCGCGTGTGGCAAATCCCATTCGAGCACTTTCGTGGGAGGCTCAAACCAGTCAATCATCTTCGCTTGCTCGCCCCAGAATGCTTCTGGCTCGCGCTCGGCCCTCTCGTAGATCTCGCGATATTGTTCGAGCGACCGCACCCGCGCACGTTTTCTAAATTCCTCGGGTGGAGGGACAGCCTTCTCGTCGAGAACGTGCGGGTCGAATTCCTGCATGACTCCTCCTCTAGCATCGGCCAGCGCGCTGTGGGGAACGCAATAGAACGCTTGCCTAGCCTGCTGCCGGCATCTTTTGGTGGCGACTATTTCGCCGGTGTTGCGGTTTTGGACGTGAGGCCAAACAACCTCATCGCATTTTCCTTCAGAATCAGCGGCCGCACCTCATCCTTAAAAGGTGCCTTCTCGAAATCGGCCATCCACCGATCGGGGGTAATCAGCGGATAATCCGACCCGAAAAGCATTTTTGTCTTCAAGAGTGAATTCGCGTATTGAATCAAATTGGGCGCGAAGTATTTCGGCGACCACCCCGACAAATCGATATACACCTGTCGCTTGTGAAGGCAGACCGAGATCGCTTCGTCCTGCC
Source organism: Candidatus Acidiferrales bacterium (assembly GCA_036518755.1). GTDB lineage: Bacteria > Acidobacteriota > Terriglobia > Acidiferrales > UBA7541 > Palsa-295. The sequence goes on from DATDMO010000452.1 coordinate 4,064, forward strand.
AGGGGAACGATGGATGCGCCATGATGATTGGCATGTCCGGAAAATCGACCGCTACGTCGTCGATGTACATCGGATTGCCGTATTTCAGCCTGATTCCGCCACCTCCGGGCATACCAGTGCCGATGCCGCTGTGGCCCGTGTGGAACACCACCGGTAGGCCCGCCTCCTCGATCACCTTGTAAAGTGGATAGGCTACGCGATCGTTCGGAAAAAACTGCTGCAAGGGCGGATGAAGTTTGAATCCGCGGAGCAGTCCGGTCGCGACCAGCCGTTTGGCTTCGCTGATCGCCTCCGGCCCACGAGTGGGATCCACGCTCGCGAAAGCCATCATGATGTCGGGATTTTGAGCGGCAAACTCGATCACATCATCGTTCGGCACCACGGGTCTGCCCGTAAGGCGCTCGTCTACGGTAAAAACCACGCACCCGATATTCCGGGAGCGATAGTATTCCGCCATTTCCTTGCGCCCTCGCGCCGCGGAGTCACCGAAGTACTTCTTCGCAGCTTCATCGGTTTCAGTTCCCTCTCCTTCGTGCTCGATATGCACGTGGACATCGATCGCTTTCAGTTTGTCCACATCAAGACGCTTTTCATTACCCATGGGTCCCCCTGTTTGGATTGGCACGGTTCGATCATGAGATGGTTCAGGTCGTTCACAGATGGCCCTGCGGCGAAAAGGGCCGCCCGATTCTGCCATCAGATTATCTGTTTTCCCAGTCATTCCTCAACCGGCGCTTCGTATGGCCCGACACTCACCTCGGCCCCGAACGGAAAACCTACACGAAAGACCTTACGGCCACATCGGCGCCCTTAATAAGGCTTTCGACCGATAGCGCAATAAGTGGCTCGGATTCACCCTGTGTGCGAGTGCAATCTGCAGCGCTGGCCATTTCCCGACCAAGCCGGGTGATGGCTTCCCAGCCAAATCCCAGCTGAAAGCTAGAGTAGGAATCCTCGGCAACTGATGCCAGGGAGGTGCGCCATGAAGGTTTTTCGTACTGCGGATGAGAATACTCTTTGCAAGCGCAGACGACTCCACAAATGCGGAGGTGAATTCCTTATGCCACTCTTCACCAGAAGTTTGCATCGCGCAGGGCTGATAGGCGGTGCGGCCCTTGCGTTGAGCCTAGTGCCTTTGAACGCGAGAGGCCAAGAAGCCGCAGCTCAAAGTGAAACCACCGCTGTAGGCCAGCAGAATTCGAACGCGAATCTCAACGGTGACGACGCTGGCCGGATGGACCAATTTCTTGATGATCACAAGGATATCGACAAGGATCTCAAAAAGGATCCGTCCCTCGTGACGAATAAGAAGTATCTCGATCACCATAAGGAACTCAGGTCGTTCCTACAGGAAAATCCGCGCACCCAAGGAGAGTTCGCTCGGAATCCGGATTACTTCACGCGACGGCAGGATCGCGTAGGTGAGAGTGTATCGTCCAACAATCCGCAAGACGTGGACCGGGATCGGGATCGCTATGGGAACGGGCAAAATCCGGGCCAGAGGACCGGAGAAGTTGCCAAGTTGGATCAATTCTTGGACAGTCACCAACAAATCGATAGGGACCTCACAGCGAATCCGTCGCTGGCAAATAACAACGCATATCTCGATCAGCACCAGGATCTTCGGACGTTTCTAAACGATCATCCTGATCTGCGGGAGCAGTTTGCAAAGAATCCAACTTTTTTCATGCAGCGGCAGAACCAGTTTGATGCTCGGGAAGCAGCTCAGAATCAGGATCAGGACCGTGATCGAAACTTTACGGATCGCGATCGGGCCGGCGACCGCGATGCGAACAGGCAGGACCCCAATCCAGACCTGAGAAACTGGGAAGTCGCCCGGATGGATCAGTTCCTGGATGACCATCAACCGATCGAGAAAGACCTGATGGCGAATCCGTCCCTCGTCAACGACCAAAGATACCTCGCCAGCCACAGAGACCTGCAGTTGTTCCTGAACGCTCATCCCCAAGTCCGGGAAGAGTTCGCCGAGAATCCAACTTACTTCATGAACCAGGAGAATCGGTTTGAGGTTCGGGAAAACACTCAATCGCGGACGGGCCAGAACGTGGGCCAACCCAACACGAATGCAAATCCCGACCGCGATCGAAACTTCGCGGATCGAGATCAGGGTCGCGATCAGGACTTTACTGACCGCGCCCGGTACCCGGATCAAGACCGCGACCAGATGGATCAGTTCCTTGGCGACCACAAGGACATCGACAAGGATCTAAGAAAGAACCCGTCCCTCGTGAATGACCGAAAGTATCTCGGTCACCACAAGGACCTACGGTCGTTCTTTAACGAACACCCTCAGGCGCGGCAGGAGTTCGCCCAGAATCCATCTTACTTCATGGGCCGAGAGGAGCGGTTCGAGGGGAGAGAGCGTGTTGACGCGAACCGGAGCTACTCACGATCAAGCTCCAATGCGGCTCCGAATCTGACGGATAAGCAGGCCGCACAGATGGACCGGTTTCTGGACAAACACAAGGACGTCGACAGAGACCTCAGCGCCAACCCATCCTTGTGCAAAAACGAGAAATACCTAAACCACCACAAGGAGTTGCGGGCGTTTCTCAACAAGAATCCCGAGGTACGCACGCAGTTGGCCGGTAATTCATCCTATTTCGCTGAGCGGCACGAGCGAATGGAAGAACATCACTCGCCGGTGGATCGAGCCAAGACTGGCAACCCAGCCAAGAAGCCAGCCCGAGCCAAGACGCCGATTGAACAACACGAAACTACGACTCCGGCAACACCTCACTGATGTTGCCGGCCACACGGGAATGGAGGCCGGGAAACCGGCCTCTTGCCCCCTAGATGCTGTCACGAACCGCGCGTCGCCCACAACCGAATGCACGCGCGCTGCGAAGTCAAGGGATGGGAGGGAAAAATGCGGATCAGGTCATGGAAACATGGATCAGCGATCGTATTCGCCGCGTTGGTTGCTGTCGTTCTCTTGCTAGGCGGCAAAACCGCCTTCGCCCAAGCGCAAACGCAGCCGTACGGTTATCAAGAGAGAGGCTTCACAGCCTACGAAGACATCAGGGCGAGTGACAGCAATTTTGGACAATTCCTTATTTTCGATACCAGCTTCGGATACCAGTTCAACAATCACATCGGCGCGGACGTCGGAGTTCCCGTTTATCTGGTGCGACCAACTTTTCCAGGACAGCCGCACCAGTGGGACTATAACATCGGCGATCCCTATGGGGATCTTAGGCTCACATTCAACAACAACATCCTGAATTACGACACCGCCTTCACCGTCTCCGTTCCAGCCAACGAAACTGGCCAATTCAGCACCGGCAGGATGGGGCTGGACTGGTTCAACCACTTCGATCACCCCGTCTGGCGATTTACGCCGTTCGTGAACGCCGGCCTCGCGAACGGAGTCTTGGACACCCGTTTGCTCTCGCAGCCTTTTCGGCTCGCCGATTCCTTCAAGACCCTCGGCTTCCTGGCTGATGTCGAAGGCGGCATGAATTTCAGGGTTATTCGCTACGTGAGTGTCGGCGGGTCTTATTACGAGCTGTTTCCGGGAGGCGACCAGAAAGTTTACAACGGAGTTACGAACTTCTTTCTCGCTCCCCCGCCGGGCGAAACCATCTCGGACGTGACTCACGATCGCGGCTACTCGTCGTGGGTTCGCCTCATGGCGGGACGTACGTTTTACATCGAGGCTGCTTACGTCCACAGCATCAAGCTCAACAATGATGCCGGCACCGTAACGTTGGGCGTTGACCTTAAATCGCTCTTCACCAGACCAGCTGCGTTGCAGCACTAGCCCTCGCAGCGTGCCGGTAACTTTGATCGGGGCCTAAAAGCCAGTCCAGGGAAGGCAGCCGCCGATTTCTTCGGCGGCCCTTTCTTGCTGGGCCTGGTGCACGGCGCGCCGAACCCTTCACTCAAACCCCTTGTAGTTTTCTCTCGATGTAGTATCTTCCCGCCGGTCAATCCGGAGGATGAAGTGATGCCCAAAAAGGCGCTTCTAGCCGTAGGTTGTCTCGCGATTGTCGTGACCGGTGCGGCGTTGGCGCACCCCGGCCGCGTTCGCTCCGCCAACGATGCTCAGGACGGCGTCGCGCCCGCTTGCGACCGCCCTTGCCTGTACGGCTTCCTCGATCAATATCTCGATGCGCTGAAGATGAAAGACCCGTCGCGCCTGCCGCTGGCGAAGAATTTCCGCTACTCGGAAAATAACGTGATGATGAATATCGGCGACGGCGTCTGGGGCACCGTGACAGGGCTGGGCAACTACAATCTCAGGATGGCGGATCCTACCAATGGCGAGGTTGGATTCTACGGAATCGTGGACGAGACCAACGCTACCTCCGTTTTCGCGCTCCGGCTCAAAGTGGAAGACGGCAAGATTTCCGAGGCCGAAACCATAATACGGCGCAGCGAGGGCGGCGGGCCGTTTCCGAGCAAACCCAACATGGTCGAGAAGCCGGTACTCAACGAAATCGTTCCGCCGGAGTCGAGGCGGCCGCGCGCCCGCATGATCGCGCTCGTGGATGGCTATTTCAGCACCCTCCAGCTAAATGACGGAGTTCTCTTCACCGAGTTCGACGACAATTGCAATCGCATCGAAAATGGCCTGCAAACAACCCACAATCCCGATCTCATGAAAATCATCCCCGTTGCGAACTTGGGTTGCGCGCAGCAATTCAAGCTTGGCAACTACCGCTACGATGACCGCGTCCGCGACCGCCGCTTTTTCCTGGTTGACGAAGAGCGCGGCCTGGTGATGGCGGCCGGGTTCATCGACCACGCCGGCAGGCTCGCCAATTTTGCGCTAACCGACGGCAGGGTCATACAATCTCCCATGAGGACTCCGAGCACGCTTTGTCTGCTGGAACTATTCAAAATTCGGGATGGCAAAATTCAACAGATCGAGGCGGTTTTTATCGGCGTCCCGTACAACATGCGGTCACCTTGGATTCATTACCACTGAGATCGAATTGCGCAACGCGTATTTCGGGAGCGAAAAGAATCGGTTGAACATCTGTAATCCAGTAAGCGCGGCTCACACTGCCGGTGTCGTGCCGGCTCCTTCTCTTCCCACTTTTTTCGCAAACTGCGTCCCCGGAGGATATTGATCCTATGTTTTTGAGGTTTCGAGTTGTGTCTGGCTTCGCGATAGCGGCTGCGGTCTTCTCGCTCGTGGGCTATGGCATGCTGAAGGTGATTGCGTTCGGTGATCAGGCCAATCCCGCGGCGCGCGGTCAAATCGATACCAAGCGACTGCTCGCGGCCGACAGGCACCCGGGAGAGTGGCTCACCTCGGGCCGCGACTTCGGCCAGGGCCATTATTCGCCGCTCGCCCAGATCAACAAGCAGAATGTCGATCGCCTCGGCTTTGCGTGGGACTACGACACGCATACCAATCGCGGCCTCGAAGCGACGCCCATCGTCGTCGATGGCGTGATGTACACGTCCGGATCAACCGGCAAGGCCTACGCGCTCGACGCGAAAACCGGGAGAGAAATCTGGAGCTTCGATCCGCACGCCGATTTGCGCGTGAACCGCGAAGCGTGCTGCGATGAGGTGAATCGCGGAGTCGCCGTATGGAAGGGCAAAGTGTACGTCGCTTCCTTCGATGGAAAACTCTTTGCGCTCGATGCGCGTACCGGCGCCGTGATCTGGCAAGCCGACACCATCATTGATCACAAAAAGGGCTACACGTCCACCGGCGCTCCGGAAGTTGCTGGAAAAGTGGTCGTCATCGGCAACGGTGGCGCGGAATATGACGCGCGGGGCTACATCAGCGCCTACGATCTCGATAGCGGCAAGCTCACGTGGCGATTCTTCACGGTGCCCGGCGATCCGTCCAAGCCTTACGAGAATCCCGAACTCGAAGCAGCGGCCAAAACCTGGGACCCCAAAAGCAACTGGAACATGGGTGGTGGCGGGACCGTTTGGGACGCCATGGTTTACGACCCCGAGTTGAATCTCCTCTACTTCGGCACCGGCAACGGAACGTTTTACGACCAATCCAAGCGCAGCCCCAGCGGCGGCGACAATCTATACATCGCATCCGTCATAGCAGTGAATCCAGACACCGGGCGAATGGCTTGGTATTACCAGGAAGTTCCGGGCGACCAATGGGACTTCGATGTCGTCCAGCCGATCATCCTGGCCGACCTGAAAATCGACGGCAAAATGCGCAAGGTTCTGATGCATGCGTCGAAGCCCGGCTTCTTCTATATCCTCGACCGCAAGACCGGCAAACTTCTCTCCGCCGATAAATATGTTCCCGTCACCTGGGCGACTCACGTTGACCTGAAAACCGGCCGTCCTGTGGAAGCGCCGAATGCGCGCGATTTCAGATATTCGACGAATGGAAAAAGCTTGATTTCGCCGTCACCGATGGGCGGCCACAATTGGAACCCGATGTCGTACGACCCGAAAACGGGGCTTGTCTACATTCCGGAAATTGAGAATGGCCAGACCTCGATCTTTTCTGGCAAGACGTTTCTTCGCGCTTGGGATCCAATTCGCAGCAAAATCATTTGGGAAACTCCCTCGGCGGATTGGTGGGACCACGCCGGAGTGCTTTCGACGGCTGGCGGCCTGGTCTTTCAGGGCACCGGCGCGGGATATTTTTGCGCCTACGACGCGGATACTGGAAAGGAGCTAAAGAGCATTGAAGTCGGAACCACGATTATCGCCGCACCGATGTCTTACACGGTCGATGGAGTGCAATATGTTGCGGTAATGGCTGGGTGGGGCGGCGGGGGCTGGAATTTCCCGCATCCCGAAAGCGCTGCTTACCAGCGCGGAAACGAAGGCCGCATCATCGCCTTCAAACTCGGCGGGGGGCCCGCGCCCATGCCGGCGCTCTTGCCTCCGATTCAGCCGATTCCACAGCCGCCTCCGCTCACTGCGTCCGCCGAAACGGTTAAGGAGGGCGGCAAGCTCTTTGCAGCGCGTTGCGGCTCGTGCCATGCCAATGCGCCACACACGCTCACGCCTGACTTGCGCAGGATGAGCCCCGAAACGCACAACGCGTTTCACCAAATCGTCCTTGGCGGCGTGCTGAAGAACGCAGGAATGCCCCCCTGGGACGGCATTTTAAGCGCCGCCGACGTCGATGCCATCCACGCCTATCTGATCTCTATTTCCTGGGACGCATACAAGAAGCAGCAAGCCTCGCCCAATAACTAACGCTGTGCCGTGGTAGCGGCATAGCATGCTGGGCCCGGCAAACGTGCTTGGCTACATGCCCGCCATCTGCCTCAGTACTTCGGGCGCAGCTTTTGCGCCGCTGATTCCCGCAAGGCCGCCGTCTGCATCGAACTGCCGCAAATGTTAGAATTCTTGCGCCCATGACCGCCGGCCCGCTCATCCATGTCCGCGATCTTTCAAAACACTTTCGCGCCTTCCATCGCCGCGAAGGAATCTTGGGCTCGATTCAGAATCTTTTCGTCCGCGAGTATCGCACCGTGGCCGCCGTGGACCGCGTCAGCTTCTCCATCGATCGCGGCGAAATGGTGGGCTACATCGGACCGAACGGCGCCGGCAAATCCACGACCATTAAGATGCTCACCGGTATCCTCGTTCCCACCAGCGGCGAAATCGTCGTCAACGGCTTCGTCCCCTTTCGCCAGCGCACGCAGTACGTGAAAACAATCGGCGTCGTCTTCGGCCAGCGCACCCAGCTTTGGTGGGACATTGCCGTGATTGAATCGTTCAAGCTGCTGCGCCGCATTTACGATGTATCGCAGCAGGATTTCGACGCGCGCATGGAGCGCTTCAATGAAATCCTCGGCATTCGCGATTACTTGCACACTCCCGTGCGCAAGCTTTCGCTGGGCGAACGCATGCGCTGCGATCTGGCCGCGGCGCTGCTGCACAATCCCCCGCTCCTTTTCCTGGATGAGCCGACCATTGGTCTCGATGTCGTCGCGAAAGACCACATCCGGCAGTTTTTGCGCGCCATCAACCGCGAGTTCCACACCACCGTCTTGCTCACCACTCACGATCTCGACGATATCGAGGAGCTCTGCCGCCGCATCATGATCATCGATCACGGCCGCGTCCTCTACGATGGTCCGCTCGATCAATTGAAAGAAAGGCTGCTGCGCACGAAGCAGATTAAGTTCGTCTTGAAGGATCGCGCTGAAGCTGGCCGCGTCGCCGCCTTTTCGCGCGATGGTCTCCATCTCGACCAAGTGGATGAGCTGACCTTCCGCATCAGCTTCGATCGCACGCAAGTCGCTACAGCCGACCTCATACGTCAAATCCTGGCCACGGTTGAAGTCCGCGACCTGCTTATCGAAGACGAATCCATCGAGGAAATCGTCAAACGCATCTACGCCGGCCAAGCCACATTGGAAGTCCCGGCCTGAGTTTCTACCCGGGGTCGCGAGCAACGCCTTGCGTCGAATGGCGGCAAAAAATCACACCCCAAATTTCGCGTCAATCAGGCGCTCGACCATTTTCACCGCCTTGCTTTTGTCATATTGCAAATAAGAGAGCGAAATTACCGTTTGCGGATCGCCCGAATGCAGCCGCTCGTACAATTGTTGCCGTCCGCCGAATTGGTCGCCGGCCAATTCCCACGCCAGCTTGCTCAGTTTCACTCGATCGACGGCCGACGCGCCCTTGCCCCGCGAATACACGTCCAGCAGGGGACGTAACTCCGGTGCCTCGAAATCTTTTTCGCTCGGCGCGAAAATTAGCGAGCTCGAACCGATGTGCTCCAAAATGTTGATGATTCTCTCGGAAACCAGTGCTGTAAGCGATCGCTGGTGGATCATGGGCCCCGGCGCCACTAATCCGTTCGGCAATTTCACGCAGTCAACCTCCGCCGCGCGCAGGATGGATTGCAAGATTCGCTGATACGTAACCAGCTCGCCGAGTTCCGCCTGTACTTGCGGGCGCGTGTCCGTTCCAGCCGTTTTTGCCATCAGGTGCGCGACCCCAATCAAGAGCTCCATCCGCGCGATCGCTTGCACCGTCGCCGATGGGCCCGCCCACACCATTACTCGCGGCCCGAATAACTCGCGTGCCGCCAGAGGTTCGCGCGCCAGAAACACCCGTTCGAATGGCACCAGAACATCGTCGAAGATCACCATCGCATCTTCTTCATCGAATCGCGATGACGCCGGATGGTCAAACGCGCTGCGGTTGCTGAATGGCTCCCGGCAAATGATTTTCAGGCCCTTTACATTGGCGGGAATCGCGAACCAAATCGCGTGATCCTTCTCACGCTCGTTCAGTTGGTACGTGGGAGCAATCTGCATTTCGTGGCAGAGCGGGGCCAGCGTCACTAGGCGCGCGCCCCGCACGATATAGCCGCTGTCCGTTTCCTTCACGATTCGCAGGCAGCGGTCCGGATCCTGCTCCGGGCGCAGCGATTTATCCATCGTCGGATCGTGCAGCCCGTGCCCCAGGCAAAGATCGTTTTCAGATGCGAACTGGTGATGCCACGCCGCGTTCTTCGCGAATGCCGGATTGAATTTTGCCAGCTCGTCGCCCGCGCTTTTGAATCCGATGGCGATGGCCGCACAGAAATCGGGATAGCGTCCCATCATCCCAAACGATTCCTGCGCCCAAATTTCCGCATTGCGCCGTCGCAGCAAAAGGTCGTCGTACGACTTCGGCTCCAGATATGAATACGAAACGCGCGCGCCATTCTCGTTGACGAAAGTCATCTGGTCCATCGTTTCTGGAGCATGCTGCATGTCGTAAATCCGGGCCATTTCGCGGCACATCCCCGCAAAAACCGGGTGCGCCGTTACATCTTTCACCCGCTCGCCGGCAACCCAAACCTCGCGGCCGTCGCGCAGCGACTCGATGTAGCGCTTGCCGTTCAGCGCCCCAGGACCCAGCGCCTTCTCGTTCCCCCTGTCTGTTTCATTCATGGCACGCATCCCAGTTCCTCCAATTTTCGCCCCCCTTTTAACACGACGGAGTGTAGTGCACCGCGTCCCGCTTTTCCATCCGCCTGGCGCTTACAGGACTTAGTGAAAGTCCACAGGAGCTTGCCCTTGCGCCCGGCCGTCCGCGTACCTAAGATCGTCGCATGAATGCGATGCTACAACTCGGTGCAGACAGCGGCCGCGGTAGCCACGACGGGCGCGTTCCTCGCCGTGGGTCGTGCCTCGCCATGTTGAACCCACGCAGGGGGCCCGGCAATCGCCGCGCCGAAAACCGCCCTATTCACAACTCGCAATGGCCGCAACCTGCTCGTCACTGCTGTCGAGTAGAATCACACGTATCTAACAGAAAACAAACGATTGTGACCACCTCTACCCGTCACAAAAATCGAGGCCCGTTTCTGATCCGAAATCGCTCTAAGGCCAACCGCCCATGAGCGAACTTGTTGAATCTTTGGCGCCTTACGCGGAATTTGCGCGCGTCGGTTTCGTTAACATTCTGGCGTTCCGCCTGCGCTACTTCACCGGCATCATCACCTACTCGCTTAACGTGACGATCTACTACTTCATCTGGAGCGCCGTGTTCCGCTCCGCTTCGTCATTTGCGGGCTACAACCTGCCGCAAATGATCACCTACGTCAGCATCGGCTGGATCATCCGCTCGTTCTACTGGAATACGATCGACCAGGAAATGGCATACGAGGTGATCGAAGGCAAGATCGCCATGGATTTGATCAAGCCGGTCTCCGTGCAATGGATGTGGATCTGCCGTGCGATGGGCGAGTCCGCATTCCGCTTGGGACTGCTCACTTTGCCAACGGCGATTGTTGTGGCTCTTGTGTTTCCTCTTCAGCGGCCGGCATCGGGCGAGAATTTCCTATTCTTCTTGATCGCCGTGCTCGGCAGTTTTTTCCTGATGGCTGCCATCAACTTCATGATCGGAACCTGCGCGATTCCGCTGAAATCCATCCTGGCGCTGATCCGCGCCAAGCAGTGGCTGATCGAATTACTCTCAGGGCTGCTGCTCCCGATGACGTTTTTTCCCAAGGCAATTCAAACGGTTCTGGCCTGGCTTCCCTTCGAGCACATCGCCTACACACCGCTGCAAATTTATCTTGGCAAGCTCGATCACGCTCATGCGCTGCGCGCCCTGGCAACGGAATGGTTCTGGGTGGTCGCGCTCGTGACTCTCGCGCACTTGTGGTGGAGTCGCACGCTGCGCACGATCACAATCCAGGGAGGCTGATGATGCCGAAAAGGAGCCTCTCAAATCTTGGGTCCTCGCTCAGCCGGCACGCCATGCTTTTGTGGGGTTATTTCACCCAATACGTTAAAGTGCAAATCGGCTATCGCGCCGACTTTTTGATCAGCATCGGCACCAGTTTTGCCGCCACGATTTTCCAGCTCGGATTTGTCCTCATCCTTTTCCAACGGATCCCGCGGCTGGCCGGTTGGACGTTTCCAGAGGTGCTTTTTCTTTACGGCTTCTCGCTGATTCCTTACGGCCTGTTCAACGTGATCAGCCTGAATCTCTACAATTTCGGCAACAACTACATCATCGAGGGCAAATTCGACCGCGTGCTGCTGCGGCCGGTGTCGTCCTTGTTTCAGGTGCTGTTCGAGCAATTTCGCATCGAGGCTGTTCAAGAAGTGGCGACCGGAATCTTCTGTGTCGCATGGGCGGCACGGCGGCTGCGCGTTGCGTGGACACCCGACAAAATCGCCATGCTGCTTTTCTTCGGACTCTGCGCGGGCATTATTTACGTGTCGGTTTTTTTGATTCTCACAAGCGTGTCTTTTTGGTTTGAAGATCGCATCGGCGTTAGTCCGCCGGTATGGAACGTGATCGCTTTCGGCCGCTATCCGCTTTCGATCTATAGCGCGGGAGTGCAGTTTATCCTGTGCTGGGTGATTCCCTTCGGACT
>DATDMO010000453.1:0-6949 GCA_036518755.1 Candidatus Acidiferrales bacterium
ATTTCATCCGCATTCTCGCCGGCGATCGCGTCGCGGTCGAGCTTTCGCCTTACGACTTGACGCGCGGCCGCATCGTTTACCGCTACAAGTAGCCGATAAAGTCGGTGGCTTTGACGTACGGTGGTTTGAACTTAAATGTAGCGCCGGGTCCTTTGCCCGGCGTCTTCTGAAGGTGGAAGGGCGGGACTTCAGTCCCGCCGAAAAGTAGCATGTAGAGGGGGCTTTAGCCCTGGGAAGTCACAAGAAATCGGAGCACGGAAAATGAAAGTTCGGGCCTCAGTCAAAAAAATTTGCATGAAGTGCAAGGTGGTTCATCGCCGCGGCGTCGTGCGGGTGATTTGCGTGAATCCCAAGCACCGTCAGCGCCAAGGTTAGAGGGAGGAAAGCCAAATGGCACGCATTGCAGGTGTTGACCTGCCGCCCAATAAGCGCCTGTGGGTCGGATTGACCGCGATCTACGGCATCGGCCAGCAGCGCGCGCGTTCGCTCGCCGCAAAAGCCAAAGTGGACGCTTTCAAAAAAATCAAGGATCTCTCCGAAGACGAAGTCAGCCATATTCGCGCCGCCATTGAATCGGAAGGCCGGGTGGAAGGCGATCTCCGCAAGGAGACGCAGATGAATATCCGCCGTCTCATCGAAATTCAGTGCTATCGCGGCCTTCGCCATCGCCGCAATCTTCCGGTGCGGGGCCAGCGGACCCACACCAACGCCCGTACCCGTAAGGGGCCGCGAAAGGGCGCCGTCGCCGCGAAGAAGAAAACGATGGCTCGCAAGTAGATTAGCTGTCGAGCATTTAGATTCGCATCAAGAGAGGAATTGGCGTGGCAAAAGAACCGAAGGATGCGGCAGCGGCTCCCGTAGCGGCCGCGAAGCCGGCGAAGCGAAAAAAGGAATTTCGCAAAAAGAAGGAAAAGCGCGTGGTTCCTCATGGCTTGGTATGTATCCAGGCCACGTTCAACAATACGATTGTCACGCTCACCGATCCCGATGGACGCGCCGTCAGCTGGGCTTCCGCCGGTTCGGTCGGATTCAAAGGTTCGCGCAAGGGCACGCCCTACGCCGCGCAACAGGCGGCCGTCACCGCCGCGGGAGTGGCGCGCGATCAGTACGGCATGAAATCGGTCGAGGTGCGCGTGAAAGGTCCCGGAGCAGGGCGCGAATCGGCTGTTCGCGCGCTGGCTTCATCTGGCTTGCACATCAATGCCATTAAGGATGTCACGCCGGTGCCGCACAATGGCTGCCGTCCCCCGAAGCGGCGTCGCGTCTAGTTTTGCAGTGGAATTTATGTAGCTCAGGTCTTTAGACCTGAGGGTTGTCGCAGTGGAAGCAAAAGGAGATAAGCACTTGGCAAGACATCGTGAAGGGGTTTGCCGGTTGTGCCGCCGGGAAGGGCAGAAGCTCTTCTTGAAGGGCCTCCGGTGTTTTACAGAAAAATGCGCCATCGAAAAGCGCAATTTCGTTCCCGGCCAGCACGGCCAGGCACGCCGCCCGAAAATGGTCGGCTACGGCATCCAGTTGCGCGAAAAGCAAAAGGTCAAGCGCACCTACGGCCTTCTCGAGCGCCAGTTCCGCTCCTATTTCGAGAAGGCTGAGCGTGCCAAGGGGCCAACCGGCTCCAATCTGATGGTCATGCTCGAGCGGCGCCTGGATAACGTCGTCTATCGCGCCGGGCTCGCCGGTTCCCGCGCCCAGGCTCGGCAGCTAGTGCTCCACGGCCACATCCGCGTGCAGGGTCAAAAGGTCAACATTCCCAGCTACCTCGTGAAGGTGGGCGACGATGTGGCTTTGAAGGAAAAGATGCACCAGAACGCCATGGTTTTGGAGGCGCGCAATCTAGCCCAGAGTCAAGGCGTCGCGCCCTGGCTCGATATTGACCGCGAAGCCTGCAAGGCGCGAGTAGTCGCTTTGCCGCGCCGTGAAGACGTGCAGACGCCTCCGATGAACGAGCAGTTGATCGTCGAGTTGTATTCGAAGTAGTGCAAATTCTCTCTGTTGGTTTGCTTGGCCTGCGCACTGCGGGCCGAAAGGAAGGTCTAATATGTGGAAGGGTTTTCAGAAGCCAAAGCGATTGGCGGCCGAGCCGGAGTCGCTCACCGATAAGTACGGGAAATTTTCGGCGCAGCCTTTCGAACGCGGATGGGGCACCACCGTCGGTAACGCCCTGCGGCGCGCTCTGCTGAGTTCGATTGAAGGCGCGGCCATTACCGCCGTTCGCATCGAAGGCGTGCTGCACGAATTCTCCCCCATTCCTGGAGTGGTGGAAGACGCGACCGATATCATTCTCAATCTCAAGCAAATTCCTCTGAAGCTGAATACCGATCAGCCCAAGACGGTCACGCTCAATGTCGATGTGCCTGGCCCCGTTACTTCCGCGAAAATTGAGGAAGACGCGGATATCGCCGTGCTCGATAAGAACGTTTACATCGCCACGGTCAGCGAGGGCGGCAAGCTCGAGATGGAATTGCGCGTCAAGAATGGCCGCGGCTATGTCGCCGCCGACCGCAATTTCGATGAAGACCTGCCCATCGGCTACATTCCTATCGATTCGGTCCACTCGCCGGTTCGAAAAGTGAACTACGCCGTCGAAGCCGCGCGCTTGGGCCAGATGACCGATTACGAGAAGCTTACCCTTGAGGTTTGGACCAACGCCGCTATCACCCCGCAGGATTCCATCGGCCTGGCCTCTAAGCTCATCAAGGATCACATGAGCATCTTCATCAATTTCGAAGAGCAGCCGGAGCTTCCCGAAGAAGCGGTCGAGAATTACGCCGATCCCCGTCTGGAATTTCTCGATCGCTCCGTCGAAGAACTCGAGCTTTCCGTGCGCTCATATAATTGCCTGAAGAACGCCAATATCCAGAGCCTTCGCGAGCTCGTCCAGAAGACCGAATCCGAAATGCTGAAAACCAAGAATTTCGGGCGCAAGTCTCTCAACGAGATCAAGGACATTCTCAACAAGATGGGCTTGAGCCTGGGCATGAAGTTTGACGAGCACGGTCGCGTCATTTGGCCGCCGCTCCCCAGCCAGACCGCGCCTCCGCCCGCGGAGGAAACCACAGCCCTCTGAGCAGCTTCAGAAGCTGGGAAGAAACATGAGACACCTCAAAGCAGGATCGAAACTCGGTAAGCAGCCTGCGCATCGCCGCGCGGTGCTTCGTAATCTCGTCACCAATCTGATCGAGAAGGAGCGTATCCATACCACGCTCCTTCGCGCCAAGACCGCGCGCCCGCTTGCCGAACGCATGATCACCCTCGGCAAGCGCGATTCGCTTCACACTAGGCGTCAGGCCGCCGCCTTCTTGATGACTCCCGTCGCCACCAAAAAGCTTTTCGCGGATTTGGCGCCGCGTTTTGCTGATCGCCCGGGTGGTTACACCAGAATCGTGCGCACCGGCTGGCGGATCGGAGACGGCGCCGAGCTGGCCATCCTCGAATTCATCGGTTCGGAGCTAAAGAAGAAGGAAAAGAAAACCCGAAAAGCCGCCAAAGAGGAACCCGAAGAAAAGGAAGCCGCCGCCGAAAAGTAGTCCCTCACATCTCGGCATTTAGGGCGTGGCGTGGCAGCGTTCAAGCTGCTACGTCTCTTGGATTGACGGTTTACTCGTTTAGTTCGCGCAGGCCTTCGGGGAGAACCACTTCGATCAGCCTACCCGCGGTATCCACCCGGATGCAAATTTCCTGCGCCAGAGGAATCAGCAATTCTCCCGTGGGGGTATTAACAATTAGAACGGGCGTTCCCGCCACGCCTTCGCCCGTGGACTGCACATCTCGCACGCTTCCGATGGCGCCGCCGTTTTTTTCGCGAACTTCGCAGCCAATCAGGTCCGTGATGTAATAGCTGTTTTCAGGGAGCTTGGTCCGCTCGGAGAGTGGAATGCGCACTTCGAGTCCGACAAGCTTTTCAGCGTCGGAAATGGAATCGGAGCCTTCAAAATGAAGGATGGCCTGGCCGCCGCGGCTCTGGCTTAGCCAGCAGGAGCGAATCGCCCTGTGGTCGTTGGGAGCGCCCCCGCTACACAACCATGCGTCAGTGAGAGTCTTCAGACGATCGGGAAAGTCAGTGAGGATTTCGGCGGCTACTTCGCCTCGGCGTCCGTGCGGGCGCAGGACGCGCGCTACCGTCACGTTGGTTTGCGGCAATTCGCCAGCGCTCACTATTCCAGGATTTCCAACGTGTAGCGCTTCTTCAATTTCATCCCGGCGGCGCCCAGCAGCGTGCGAATCGACTTTGCCGTGCGCCCCTGCCTTCCAATCACCTTGCCCAAATCTTCAGGATGGACCCTCAGTTCGAGTACGGTAACTTGTTCGCCTTCCACTGCCTTCACCTGCACATCTTCTGGGCGATCCACAAGTGCCTTGGCAATGGATTCCACTAGATCCCTCATCGCGTTTCCTCCACAGCTTGCCGTGCCCAGCGGAGAAACTCGCTCGAGCGTGTACAAGAGCTATGAACATGGCATCTGTAATAGGACGCTTCAGGCGGGCTTTGGGTTGCGTATCAAGCTGCGGACGGTGTCGCTCGGCTGCGCGCCTTTACCAAGCCAGTACTCAACGCGTTCGCTATCTAGCTGAATGGTGGCGGGCTTCTTCTGTGGGTCGTACGTGCCCACAATTTCCACGAAGCGGCCGTTTCGTGGCCGCGTCTTCTCGGTGACGATTACACGATAGAACGGGTGTTTCTTCTTGCCGATCCTGGCAAGCCGTATGGTTAACACTAGGAATTCCTCCTAATCTAAAACCTATCAAGTATAGCGGAGGCCGTTCCATTCACCAATTGCAATCTACCAGCCGATCGTCCTGAAAAACCCCAATCGCGGCCTGCAGGCACGCGGAAGCGCCCGAGACGTATTTGGCGCCATCAGCTTGCCAGTAGGCTATCTAGCCACTTCTGCAGCAACTTCTGCTGTGCTGCTTTCATATTGCGAAAACTGACGCCGAACCCCATGGACGGTTCACAGCGAACTACCGCGCCGCTAGCGACCAGGGTTGCTCCCTCATATTTGAGTTCCAGCTGAATCTCAGTTCCTGCCGGAAGCGAATAATTTGTGTTCATGAAACACCCGAGAAGGCTCACATCCGATGTTCGCGCTGTTAGGCGCACAGGAGATGATGCACTCGCTATCTCGGCCTTAGCGGCGAGGTGGTAGCGCGGAGCGCGGCGTCGTTCAACGCTCATAAAGCAATCACCGTCGCAGTGAGCATAACCTGTCTCTCCCTATCGGCATATTGTCGGAGTTCAGAGTCAGGGTTTGGAATGAGGGCCATCATTCCGGAATCGACGTCTTGGCCGGATGATCTTTGTCCGGTGGAGGCGGCAATGGGGCGAGCTTCTCATACCCGCGCTGGCCGTCGGGACCGATCGGGCCAGGCCCCGGTTGCAGGTGGGGCGCGTCAACATTTTCTTCGGCGCAGGAATACTCCTGCACTTGCTTGCCGGGTTCGCCGAGCAGCCAGGTACGCTGGTAGTGAATCGGCTCGGTGTAGAACTTCGGATCGATCACCGTGAGTTCGAGGTGCAAATGGCCGAGATCGGGGCGCGTCCACCGCTCGATCGTGTGGAGTTGGTCGCTGTGAGGATTCGCATTCTCGTCTGCCCAGGTGCGCGCGTCCTTGAATGCGATGGAATCAATCACCAGCGTGTCGCCATCCCAGTTGCCGACTTCTTCGCCAAAGAACGACGGGTCGGGATCCTCGCTGTGTTTTCGCCCATCGGTCGGGATCAGTCGATACGTTGTGTACCAGTAGAGAAACGCAACATGATCCGTGCCCTCAAGCAGTTGGAATGGCAAAGCGCTGGCATCGTGACGAGGAATCCCGCCCACGATGCAAAGGCTCTCGGGGTCAATCGTATGTTCGACGTTGTACTTCAGCGCTGCCCGGCCCGCCTCCGTAAATGGCAGCTTGTAAGCAGGCAAGTCCTTGCCAATGTTTCCAACCGGCTTGTCCTTGCTTGAAGGGATCCAATAGCCTGAAAGGTCGGGTCGGCCTTGTCCTGTTCGAGGGGTGAGTCCTTTGGGTAAATCTTCTTCCCGCCGCGTAAACGGCAAGCCTTCGTCCGATTCGGAATTCGCTGGGTTTGCTCCGGCGGCAGCAGAACTAGTCGACTTGGGCGATTCGTTTTGTGCTACGGCCCCAGAGGGAATCATGACGTAGGCGATGCCAGTCAGGACGGCCAAACCGATCAGCTGCCGGGAAAATCGAAGTCGCGACGGAGAATTCCAATTCATTGGCAACCCTTGTGTACGGTCGTACTTAGAGCAGAGTATAAGCTAAGCCGCCTTCGGAGTGATTCGCATTTCAGTGAATGTACCCC
Organism: Candidatus Acidiferrales bacterium; assembly: GCA_036518755.1. Taxonomy (GTDB): domain Bacteria; phylum Acidobacteriota; class Terriglobia; order Acidiferrales; family UBA7541; genus Palsa-295. Next base: position 6,314 of record DATDMO010000453.1, read on the forward strand.
CTGAATTTGTCCATTTATGAGATCATTCACGTTCCCCGGAGATTTGCATGAAGATCAAAGCTCCAGTGCTGGCTGTCACGATGCTTCTCGCCTTGGTCAGGCCGGTTGTCGCTCACCACTCCTTTGCGGCTGAATTTGATGGGACCAAGCCAGTGCGGCTGGTGGGAAAGATCACGCGAGTCGAATGGACCAATCCTCATTCCTACTTTTATCTCGATGTAGCCGATGACAAAGGCAATGTGACGAACTGGGCGTGCGAGGGAGCCAGCCCTTTGGCGCTCACACGCCGCGGCTGGAAAAAGGGCGACCTGAAACTAGGCGACACAATTGTTGTCGATGGCTATCGCGCCAAGGATGGCTCGCATTTCGTCAACGCGCGGCGCGTCACTTTTCCCGATGGCCGCTCGCTCGATAGCGGCAGCCGCGGGCCCGGCGCCCCAAGCGACGTCCCCGCGCCAAAGTAACTCTTAGTAAAACCAATTGCTGCGGAATGCCACCCACCAACTGACGGCGAGGATGGGAACCGTTGCTCCCAGAGCCCACTTAAAGGGCAAAAACAAGTCGGCTGCCAGACCGAGGACGCCGAAAAACGCCCAGAATATCTTCCTTTGCACCAGGCCATTTTAGCTCTTTGAT